>JAAYZP010000099.1 GCA_012514785.1 Propionibacterium sp.
ACCTCGGCCGGCTCCGTGAGCAGGGCGGCGTCGTAGGTGGCGGGGGCATCGTCGGGCAGGATCCGCTCGATTCGCACGAGCGTCTCCACCAGCGGCCGCAGCGACTCGCCCGCGGTCACGATCTCGTGCAGCAGGCGGGCGGCGCGGCCCGGCGAGCCGGCGGCGGGCAGGATCGCGTTCACGTGCTCCGCCGAGCGTCCCTCGTCGCGCAGCAGCTGCGCGAAGCGCCCGATGGTGAACTGCTCCGCCGCGTCGACGGCGTCCTCGGCCACCTCGACGCCCTGCTCCGCGATCCGCTCGACGGCGGCCTCCAGGCCCTGGCGGACCGTGATCGACTCCACGCCCGGCACCTCGCGCAGAATGCGCACCACGCCGAGCGCGGCGCGGCGCAGCCCGAACGGGTCGGACGAGCCGGTGGGCTTCGCGCCCAGCGCGAACATCGCCGCCAGCAGATCGAAGCGGTCGCCCAGCGCGAGCAGGGCGCCGTCGATCTTCGTCGGCACCGCGTCGGCGGACGTGTGCGGCTGCTCCATCTCGTACAGCGCCTCGGCGACGTCGTTCGTCTCGCCCCCCAGCTTCGCGTACTCGCGCGCGACGAAGCCGGCCAGCGAGCTCATCTCCACGACGAGGCTCGTGGCGAGGTCGAACTTCGCCAGCTCACCCGCGCGCCGCAGCGTGGTGCGGTCGTCGAGGCGGATGATGTCGGCCAACTTCTGCGCGACGTCGGCGATGCGGCGCGCGCGCTGCCCGACCGAGCCCAGCCGGTCCTCGAACGTCAGCTGCTCCAGGCCCGGCACGAACTCGTCGACGCTCTCGACCTCGAGGTCCTGGTTCCAGAAGAACAGCGCGTCCTCGTAGCGGGCGCGCAGCACGGACTCGTTGCCGGCCGCGACGAGCGGGCCATCGCAGGGGCCGTTGGCCATCGTCACGAAGTACGGCATCAGCGACCCGTCGGCGGCGCGCACCGGCAGGTAGCGCTGGTGCTGCGCCATGACGGAGACCAGGATCTTCGCGGGCAGGTCGAGGTAGCGCTCGTCGAACGTGCCCAGCACGCCCACGGGCTCCTCGACGAGGTTGGTGATCTCGTCGAGCAGGTCGGCGTTGGCGTCGAGATCGATGACGCCGCCGGCCTCCTCGGCCAGCTTCGTCGCCTGCTCGACGACGGACGCCCGACGCGCCTCGGTGGACAGCATGATGCCGCCGCGCTCCAGCGTCGGCAGCAGCCCGTCGGCCTCGGTGATGGTCTGGAACCCGACCGGGGTGCCGCTGACGCGGGCCTTCGTCTCGGCGGTGCCGCGGGTGAGCCGCTGCAGGTGCGTGACGCGGCCGGCGTGCAGCCCGGAGACCTCGACGGGCACGAGCGCGGTGCCCCACAGGGCCACCAGCCAGCGGATGGCGCGCGAGAACGAGAGGTTGGCGTCGTTCCAGCGCATGTTCTTCTCGGCGCGCAGGCCCTCGACGATCTCGGCGATGATGCCGGCGGCCACGTCGCGCACGTGCCGGCCCTCGACGTGGATCTCGACGGCGGCGTGGTCGTTGCCGGCGAAGTCGCCCTGCACGATCTGCTCGCGCGTCACCTTTTGGCCGCGCATGAAGCCCTCGAGCGCCTTCGTCGGGTTGCCGTCCGCGTCGAACGCGGCCGCCCACTTCGGGCCCTTCCGCAGCTGCGTGGCATCCGGCTCGCTCGGGGCGACGTCGGCCACCGTCGCGACGATGCGCCTCGGCGTCCCGTCGACGGCGATCGCCCCGTGCTCCAGCCGCGTGGCGGCGAGCTTCTCCGTGAGCGCGGCGCGCACGGCCTCGACGGTCTGGGGCAGCACGTGCGGCGGCAGCTCCTCGACGCCGATCTCGAACGCGAGCGTCTGCGGCGTCGTCGGCACGGCGCCGTCGTCCGCCGGGGGAGCCTCGACGGGCTTCGGGGCGCGGTTGAGCGGGAAGCCGAGCTCCTCGCGACGCTCGACCCACAGGGCCGCGGTGTCGCGCATCAGGCGACGCATCGTCGCGAACGCCTTGGCGCGCTGGTTGGTGGAGATCGCGCCGCGGGCGTCCAGCACGTTGAACGCGTGCGACGACTTCAGGATGTAGGTGTGCGCCGGCATCGGGAGCCGGGCCTCGACCATGCGGGCGGCCTCGGCGGAGAAGGTCTCGTAGAGCGCGCGGTTGGCGTCGACGTCGGCGTCGTCGAGGTAGTAGCGGCTCATCTCGTATTCCTGCTGGCCGTACGCCTCGCCGTAGGTGATCTCGCGGCCGTCGGAAGCGATGGCGTAGACGATGTCCTTGAAATGCGTCTTGCCCTGGAGCGCCATCAGGATGCGCTCCATGCCGTAGGTGAGTTCGACGGGGATCGGGTCGAGGTTCTGCCCGCCCACCTGCTGGAAGTAGGTGAACTGCGTGATCTCCATGCCGTCGAGCCAGACCTCCCAGCCCAGCCCCCACGCGCCGATGGCGGGCTGCTGCCAGTTGTCC
Source organism: Propionibacterium sp. (assembly GCA_012514785.1). GTDB lineage: Bacteria > Actinomycetota > Actinomycetes > Propionibacteriales > Propionibacteriaceae > Arachnia. The sequence goes on from JAAYZP010000099.1 coordinate 2,467, forward strand.
TCGACGAAGCGCACGTCGTGGGCGTCGAGGTCGATGCCGAGTGCCTCGAGCGAG
>JAAYZP010000010.1 GCA_012514785.1 Propionibacterium sp.
ACGACAAGTCGCTCGGCAACCAGCGGGCCATCATCCGTCGCGCATTCGACGCCGGCATCACCCACTTCGACCTCGCCAACAACTACGGCCCCCCGCCCGGCCAGGCGGAGGTCAACTTCGGCACCGTCCTCAGCCAGGACTTCCACGGCCTGCGCGACGAGCTGATCATCTCCAGCAAGGCCGGCTACGACATGTGGCCCGGGCCCTACGGCTCAGGCGGCGGCTCGCGCAAGTACCTGCTCGCCTCGCTCGACCAGTCGCTGGAGCGCATGGGGCTCGACTACGTCGACATCTTCTATTCGCACCGCTTCGACCCGGACACGCCGCTGGAGGAGACGATGATGGCGCTCGACATGGCGGTGCGCTCGGGGCGGGCGCTCTACGTCGGCATCTCCTCCTACTCGGCGGAGAAGACCCGCGAGGCCGCGAAGATCGCGCGCGACCTCGGCACCCCGCTGACGATCCACCAGCCCAGCTACTCGATGTTCAACCGCTGGATCGAGGGCGGCCTGCTCGACGCGGCGGAGGACACCGGCCTGGGCGTGATCACGTTCAGCCCGCTGGCCCAGGGGCTGCTCACCGACCGCTACCTCGCCGGCGACATCCCCAAGGGCTCGCGCATGGCCCGCGGCGGTTCGCTGCCGGAGCGCCACCTGTCCGAGGAGGCGCTGGCGAGGCTGCGCGCACTCGACGAGATCGCCCGGTCGCGCGGTCAGAAGCTGGCGCAGCTCGCGTTGGCGTGGACGCTGCGCGACGACCGCGTCACCTCCACGCTCGTGGGGGCGTCGTCGGTGGAACAGTTGGAGACGAACCTCGCCGCGCTGGAGAACCTCGACTTCACCGACGCCGAGCTCGCCGCCATCGACGAGCACGCCGTGGACGGCGGCATCAACCTGTGGGCACGCTCATCGGAGTGAGGGTGATCCGGCAGACGTCGCCGATCTCGAACTCGCCCAGCTGCTGGTCCGGGAGCGCGGCCTGCAGGTAGCCGAGGTGCACCTGGCACACGGCGTTCAGCGCCTCCGGGGACAGCTGGTCGCGGAAGGGGCAGCGTCCGAAGGTCAGCGCGTCGGCGGCGAGATCGGGGACGAACCCGGCGTCGGCCATGGCGTCGACCACCTCGGGCAGCGTGGCGTTGTCCTCGCTCAGCTTGCGACCCCACGCGGTGCCGGCGGCCCGGGCCGTCTCGTCGTCGACGCAGAAGTGCTCGAGCAGCACCGAAGTGAGCTCGACGAGGTGTTTGTCGCTCACCGCCGGCGCCTCCTGGGATGGGCTGAAACCCACCTTCGGGCGGCCGGTAGTGTGGGTGGGGATAGGAGCCCGATCCGCGTAACCGGCGTCCACCAGCTGACCCAGGTGGTGGCGTGCCGAGTTGGGGTGCAACCCCAGCTCGGATGAGACGTCGGTGGCGGTCAGGGGTGCGTTCGACCGTTGGAGGAGGTTCAGAACCTTCGCCCGCGTCGGACCGAGACCGTGACTAGCCATACACCAATCATGCCCCTTAATTCGATGATTTGGTAATAACCAGTAGGATTCTCAAATATGTTGAGCCTTCGAGACGCCTATGGTCGCGTCGCGCGCGATATGCGCGTGTCGCTGACCGACCGGTGCAACCTCCGATGCACCTACTGCATGCCCGCGGAGGGCATGGAGTGGATGCCCGCGGAGGTGACGCTCACCGACGACGAGATGATCCGGCTCATCGGCGTGGCCGTCGAACGCCTCGGCGTCACCAAGGTGCGCTTCACCGGCGGCGAACCACTCATCCGCCCCGGCCTGGCCGACATCGTCGCGGGTACGAAGCGGATGACCACGGTGAACGGCGACGCGCCGGAGACCGCGCTCACCACCAACGGCATCGGCCTCGACAGGAAGCTGGACAAGCTCGTCCCCGCCGGCCTCGACCGCGTCAACATCTCCCTGGACTCCCTCGACCGCGAGCGCTACAAGCAGCTCGCCCGCCGCGACCGCCTCGACGCCGTGCTGCGCTCCATCGAGGCCGTCGCCGCCGCAGGGCTCACCCCCGTGAAGATCAACTCGGTCATCATGCGCGGCGTCAACGAGATGGACGCGGTGCCGCTGGCCGAATTCGCGCTGCGCGGCGGCTACGAGCTCCGCTTCATCGAGCAGATGCCGCTCGGCCCCAAGGGGCAGTGGGACCGCTCCCAGATGGTGACGCAGCAGGAGCTGCTCGACATGCTGGGCGAACACCTCACGCTCACCGCTGCGGAGGAGGCCCGAGGGGCCGCCCCGGCCGAGCTCTGGGACGTCGCCGCCGACGACCGCCAGCCCGGCGGCCGCATCGGCGTGATCGCGAGCGTCACCAACCCGTTCTGCGGCAACTGCGACCGCACGAGGCTCACCAGCGACGGCCAGGTCCGCACCTGCCTGTTCTCCAACACGGAGACCGACCTGCGCGCCATGATGCGCGACGGCGCCGCCGACGACGACCTCGCCGACGCCTGGACCGGCGCCCACAAGTACAAGCCGAAGGCTCACGGGATCGACGAGGACGACTTCGTCCAGCCGGACCGCACCATGAGCGCCATTGGAGGATGACGTGCTGATCAGGTTCTTCGCCGGGGCGGCCGAAGCCGCCGGTACCGAGGAGATGGAGTTCGACGCCGCGGGCCACACGCTCGAGACGCTGCAGACCGCGCTCGGCGCGGACAACGAGCGGCTCGCGAAGGTGATGGCGGCCAGCTCCTGGCTCGCCGATGGTCAGCGGACGAGCTCCGGCCCGCTCGACGGCGTCGCCCAGCTCGACGTCCTGCCCCCCTTCGCGGGCGGGTAGGGTGCCTCCGATGAAACTGATAGCTGCAGTGGTGGATACCGACGTGGACCGCGACGCGCTCTACGCCGAGGTGGACGATGACCGCGCGGGCGCCGTCGTGAGCTTCTCCGGGGTGGTGCGCAACCACGACGGCGGCAAGGCCGTCACCGGGATCCAGTACGTCGGGCACCCGAGCGCCGAAGACGTGATGAAGCGCACCATCGCCGAATTCGCCGACCGCGAGGGCGTGCACGCGATCGCCGCGCAGCACCGCGTCGGCGACCTCGACATCGGCGGGGTGGCCCTCTACGTCGCCGTCGCCGCGTCGCACCGCGGCCAGGCATTCCGCTGCGCCGCGGACATCGTCGACCGCGTCAAGGAAGTGCTGCCCATCTGGAAGAAGCAGTACCTAGCGGACGGCGGCCACGAATGGTCGCAGTGCCCGTGAGGTCCGTCGAGGAGCAGCAGAGGATCGTCCGCGGGCTCGCGACGCCGCTGCCCGTCGAGCGCGTGCCGCTCGCCGAGGCCGAGGGTCGGGTGTTGGCGGAGGACGTCGTCGCCCGGTTCGCGGTGCCGCCGTTCACCAACTCCGCCATGGACGGTTACGCGGTGCGCCACGCCGACGTCGTCGACGTGCCGGTGCGGCTGGAGGTCGTGGGCGACATCCCGGCCGGCGCGCGTTCGGCGCCCGAGGTGGGCGCGGGGAGCGCGGCGCGCATCATGACCGGCGCCCCGATGCCCGAGGGGGCGGACACCGTCGTGCCCGTCGAGCTCACCGACCAGCCCCGCGGCGAGGCGCCGCTGCCCGGGCGGGTCGAGATCCGCGAGACCGTCGAATTCGCCAAGAACGTCCGCTACGAGGGCGAGAACGTCACGCCGGGGGACGAGGTCCTCGCGGCGGGCACGCTCCTGACCCCGGCTGCGCTCGGCTCCCTGGCCTCGGTCGGATACGGCGAGGTCGGGGTGGTGCGGCGCCCGAGGGTGGCCGTCGTCACCACCGGCGACGAGCTCGTCGACCCCGGATCGCTGCTCGCCTTCGGGCAGATCCCCGAATCCAACAGTTACCTCGTCGCAGGCCTCGCCCGGAAGTGGGGCGCCGAGGTGGTCGGTCCCTTCCGCGCCACCGACGATCCCGACGAGTTCCGCGCGGTGATCGAGCAGGCCGTCGAGCAGGCCGACGTCGTCGTCACCACCGGCGGTGTCTCCGTCGGGGCGTTCGACGTCGTCCGCGCCGTGCTGGCCGAGGCCGAGTACCAGGCCGTCGCGATGCAGCCCGGCAAACCGCAGGCTTCCGGCCGCATCACCACCGCCGACGGCCACAGCGCCGTCTTCCTCGGGCTCCCCGGCAACCCCGTCTCCGTCTACGTCTCCAGCTGGGTGTTCCTGCGCGAGGTGCTCGGGGCGTTCACCGGGCGCAGCATCCCGTGGCGCCGGCTCCGGTTGCCCGCGCTCGAGGGTTGGGGCTGCCCGCCCAGGCGCCGGCAGTACATCCCCGTCGTCGTCGAACCCGACGGTGTGCGTCCCGCCCACGCGAAGGGTTCCGGCTCGCACCTCATCGCTTCCCTCGTGCTGGCCGACGCGCTCGCCGTCGTGGGTGCGGATGTGGACGAGGTCACCGCGGGCGACATCGTCGACGTGCATCTGGTGGACTGAGCCCATGAAATTCACCCAC
>JAAYZP010000100.1 GCA_012514785.1 Propionibacterium sp.
AACTCGTGCAGCGGCGGGTCCAGCAGGCGCACCGTGACCGGGAGGCCCTTCATCGCGGTGAAGATGCCCTCGAAGTCGGTTTGCTGCATCGGCAGGATCTCCTCGAGCGCGTCGGCTCGTGCCTCGGAGGTCTCGGCGAGGATCATGCGGCGGACGGCCGGCAGGCGGTCCGGCAGCATGAACATGTGCTCCGTGCGGCAGAGCCCGATGCCCTCGGCACCCAGCTCGCGGGCCTTGCTGGCGTCCTCGAAGTTGTCCGCGTTGGCGCGCACGCCGAGCTCGCGGCGCTCGTCGGCCCACGCGACGACGCGCTCGAAGTCCTCGTTGATCTGCGGCGGGATCAGCTCGAGCACCTCGCCGTAGACGTCGCCGGCGGAGCCGTCGAGCGTGATCACGTCGCCCTCGACGAACACCTTGTCGCCGACGGTGAGCCGCTTGCCCTTGGTGTCGATCTGGATCCCGGCCGCCCCGACGACGCAGGGCTTGCCCATGCCGCGCGCGACGACGGCCGCGTGCGAGGTCATGCCGCCGTGGGCGGTGAGGATGCCCTGCGCGACGATGAGCCCGTGGATGTCGTCGGGGGTGGTCTCGTAGCGCACGAGCACGACGTCGTGGCCTTTGGCCCCGAGGTCGGCGGCGGTGTCGGCGTCGAACACGACCTCGCCGACGGCGGCGCCCGGCGACGCCGGCAGGCCCTTCGCGATGGGCTTCTTGCCGTGCTCCGGGTCGATGGCCGGGTGGAGCAGCTGGTCGAGGTGCTTGGGCTCGATGCGGCGCAACGCCTCCTCCTGGTCGATCAGCCCCTCGTCTACGAGGTCGGAGGCGATCTTCAGCGCGGCGGCGGCCGTGCGCTTGCCGGAGCGGGTCTGGAGCAGGTAGAGCTTGCTGTCCTCGACGGTGAACTCCATGTCCTGCATGTCGCGGTAGTGCGTCTCCATGCGCTGCATCGTCGCGATCAGCTCGGCGTAGGCGTCGGGGAGGATGGCCTCCATCTCGGCCATCGGGCGGGGCGTTCGGATGCCGGCGACGACGTCCTCGCCCTGCGCGTTGACGAGGAACTCGCCGTAGAGCGACTTCTCCCCCGTGGAGGGGTTGCGGGTGAAGCAGACGCCGGTGGCGGAGGTGTCGCCGCGGTTGCCGAACACCATCTGCATGATGTTGACGGCGGTGCCGAGGTCCGAGGGGATGTTGTTGGCGCGGCGGTAGACCTCCGCGCGCGGGTTCTGCCAGGAACGGAATACGGCGTTCACCGCTCGGTGGAGCTGTTCGCGGGGGTCGGTGGTCCACTCGTCGTCAAGGTGCTCGTTCGAGATCTCCTTGAACGTGGCGACGAGCTCCTCCAGGTCCTCGGCGGTGAGGTCGGTGTCCTCCTCGGCACCTCGCAGCCGCTTCATCTCCGCGAGCGCATCCTCGTAGGCGTGGCCGGGCACGCCTTCGACGACCTCCCCATACATCTGGATGAAGCGCCGGTAACAGTCCCACGCGAAGCGGGGGTTGCCGGACTCCTCCGCGATCGCGACGACGGACTCGTCGCTGACGCCGAGGTTGAGGATGGTGTCCATCATCCCCGGCATCGAGAACACGGCGCCGGAGCGCACGGCGACAAGCAGCGGCTTGGTGGTGCCGCCGAGCGTGCGCCCGGTGCGCTCCTCGAGCCGGGCCAGCGCGTCGTCGATCTGCGCGCCGAGATCCTCCGGCCATTCGCCGCCGTTGTTCATCGCTTCCACGCAGGCCGTCGTGGTGACGGTGAATGCGTCCGGGACTGGCACGCCGATGCGGGCCATCTCCGCGACGCCGGCACCCTTGCCGCCCAGCAGGGACTTCATCTCGCCGTTGCCCTCGGCAAGGTCGTAGATGTAGCGCTGTTCGCTCATGGTCAAGACTCCTTTGACTCGCCATGTGAGCCCTCGACCCACATGGGGAAACTTTAGCTTTTGCGTCGGCCGCTGAGCGCCCGGGGTCGCAAACTCGGGCCTGGTCGAAGGAACGTAACTATCCGTGAGCGAAGCAGGGATCCGGTTCCCAGCGGAGACTGGGGGTGATTTCGACCACCGCAGCGAGCCTGTCCCGACTGCTTTGATGGTTGAGCAGCGAGCGCCAGCGAGCGTCCGTCGAAACCACCCCCGACCAGCGCAGGAACCCCATCACCAACCACGAAAGAAACTCGTTGAA
>JAAYZP010000101.1 GCA_012514785.1 Propionibacterium sp.
CTTCTGTGCCACCTCATCGTCCGACACTGGCCACGGCCGAGTATGAACCATGATTTCGCTCGTCAGAGGCCGGTAGTAGCGGAGCTCGCCATAGCTCAGCGGAAGGTAGTTGGGATCCTTCGCATCCAGCCGGAAGGCACCGACGGCGATGTCCAGCAGCGCCGGGTGCAATGGGTAGTCGTTAACGTCGTCTGCGAACTCCTCGTCAAGCGCCAGCGTGGCAAGAGTGTGGCCTTCGGCCAGCTCGAGGCGACGCATGACGTGCCAGCGCGGCCCGATGGCGAACTGCAGCGGGCCCTCCGTCCACTGATCCGCCTGAGCACGTTGGAAAACTTCGTCTTCCCCGTGGAACTCCTCCCGAATCGGATGCTCGCGGCGAACTTGATCCACATCCTGCGGAGCGGGAGGCTCCACGTCGAGGAACCTCACCGTTCCCATCGCGTTGTCGTTCCAGCCGTCCTCGTCGCGGCTCCGCACCGAGAAGCGGAGATTGTCGTCAGGGCCTTCGATCAGGATCGTGAGATCGCGTTCCTGACCGTCCGGCACAAAGAGTGGTGACAGGAACAGCATGTCTGAAAGGCTGAGCACACGATCGCCACGACGGTCCTCGACCGCGGCCCTGACGAGCTCAATGTAGGCAGTACCCGGGACGAGACCACTGCCTAAGAGCCTATGGTCATCGACGATCCAGCTATCCTCGGTCGTCAGAGTGCAGGCGAATACTTGACGCTCCGGTGAAGACGACACTCGCCGCAGCAATGGATGACCGACACTTTCGGTGGGCTGACCGGTGAGCGAACCGGCCGCCATGCCGACGCCTTCCCAGCGGCTCCAGTCGACTGATGTGACAGGCCTACCAAGACGCTGTTGCGCGACAGCGAACGCGTCCAAGAATGCGTTGGCGGAGGCGTAGTCGCTCTGGCCAATGCCCCCCAGGATGCCGTTGACCGACGAGCACAACAACACGAAACCAACGTCGTGGCCTTCGAGCGCCTGCATGAGCACGCGGGCACCATCGACCTTGGGCTTGAGGACCCGATCAATCTCGTCGGCGGTCTTGCCGGCGATCATGCCGATGCCTGGCTCACCTGCCGCATGGATCACGCCATCGGGGGTGCCGATCTTGATGACCACATCATCGATCACGCGTCGCATCTCGACCTCGTCTGTGACATCAACAGAGTAGACCGTGACGTTGGCGCCGAGGGCTTCAAGCTCACGCACCTTCTTGATGCGCTCGCTCGTCGCATCCCCATGTGCATGATGCGAGACGTGCGCGTCCCACTCCTCGCGCTCAGGGAGCGGGCTGCGTTGCAGGAGCACGAGATGCGATTGCTCTGTGGAGGTCGCAATGTGGCGAGCAAGGTTTCCGCCCACGCCGCCCAGTCCGCCCGTGAGCACGTAGACGCCGTTGCTCTTGAGGCGGCTCTGTCCCACCGGCTCTTCTGTGATGGGCTGGAATTGGCGCAGCCAAGCGTGGTTGCCTCGGATTGCCATGTCTTCCGTCTCGTGGGAAACGAGGCACTTTCCGAGCACCCTGCGAGCACTGGCGCTCAGGTCGTTGGATCCGAGGTCGACGATTCGGGCAGAGAAATCGTTGATCTCTTGTCCCAGCACCGCGCTGAGCCCTGTCAGCATCGCTTGATCAGGGTGGATCTTCTCTTCGCCCGTGACGTCAAAGACCGATCGCGTGAGGATCGAGAGGGAGGACCCTGCCGGCAAGGGAGCCGAGGCGAGGTGCTCGCCGAGTGCCATGAGATGCTCGAAGGTGCTTCGACCGGAACCGTTCACACCTACTGCGGTCGCGTCGACGACACACACTGGAGCCTCATCCACTTCCACCTGCATTAGCAGATCCGCCCAATCGCCTCGCTCGGGTGGCACGGCTACAAGGGTGCCTTCCGGCAGGAGCGGCTGCAGCTTCGCAGTGACGGCATCATCCTGCGACAGCAGGAGCCAGTGCTGGTCATCGCCGGAGCGAGTCTCGGGCAGGCCCCGGAGCCAAACAGGCGCCAGCAGAGTGACGTCGCGCGACGCGCTTTGTGCGGTAGGCCGCTCCGTGATGTCGGGGTGCACCCAGTGCGTCTGATGCTGGAAGGCATACGTCGGGAGCGTCAACGGTTGACCACCGGTGGATGGGACCAACACGTCAGACTGCATGGGCGTGCCGGCGCTC
>JAAYZP010000102.1 GCA_012514785.1 Propionibacterium sp.
AGGATCCGAGGCAGGCGAGCGCGCCGGTGAGGAACCCCGCGGGCCCGCCGAGTGCCACGCCGGCGAGCAGCGGGAGCGCGAAGACGGGCTCGATGCCGGAGGCGCCGGGGCTGAGGAAGATGCGCACGCCGGCATCCGCCGTCGCGATCAGGAGGATGGGGGCGAGGACGGCGGTGCGGCGGCCGGCGTCGCGCCACAGCGCCCAGGCGAGCAGGACGAGCAGCCCGGTGAGCGCGGCCAGGAGGTAGGGGGTGAGGTGGCGGACGGCGTCGCGGTCGGGCGCGGTGAACGACGACCACACCGGCCAGCCCAGCCATACGCTCCCCAGCATGCCGATCACGGCCACCACCGCGCGGGACCGGGGGCCGGAGCTGGGGGCGACCTCGCGCCACTTCGTACTCACGCAGCACCCCCGGTGAGGTCGCTGATGCGCAGGACGCGACGGGTGGCGAGCGCGCGGCTCACGAGCGGCGCGTCGGGCAGCAGTTCGGCGACGGCGTGCGGGGTGCCTGCGGTGACCACCCGATCGCCGTCGAGGACGATGATGCGGCGGCAGGCGCGCACGAGGAACTCGACGTCGCGGCCTGTCACGATCCGCACGCCCGGGTTCTCGCCCGCGAGTCGGGTGGCGAGGTCGTGGCGCTCGCGGGGGTCGAGGCCGGCCTGGATGTGCGGGAGCCACAGGGGCGTCGTCGAAGCGGTGGAGCGTTCGACGCGGCGGCGGGCGATGTCCCCGGTCCCTCGGCCGTCGGAGGGGAGGTGTGACCCGATCACCTCGCCGCCCAGGCGGGCGATGATGCGTCGGGCGTCCGGCTCGACGCGGCGGCCGAGGTTGATCACCCCCACCGATTCCGCAGCACCGAACTCCAGGGGGGCGCCGGTCAGGCCCACCTCCTCGGCGGGGATGATCGTCAACGACGCCGGGCCGGGGGTCCGCAGGGTCGGCCGGGCGGTGTGGGGCGCGTGGCGGGCCCGGGCGTGCACGGCGGCGGTGCTGTGGCTGTGGGCGACGTCGATGTCGAGCAGACGGGCGAGCGTGCGCAGCGCGGGTTCGGGCAGCGTCGCCGGGTGCCACTGGTCGGCGGCGACGGCCTGCGCGACGCGGCCGTGGTCGAGTTCGAGGATGTGGTGGGCCACCGACGATAGCGTGTCCAGGTCGTGGTCGGCCCACAGCACCAGCGCGCCGTGGTCGGCGCGGCGACGCAATTCCGCGGCGAACAGCTCCCGGTGGCGCGGGGCCGCCGCGGTGAGGACGGCGTCGACGAGCACGACGGGCGCCGGCCGGCTGCCCCGGAGAGCAGCGAGCAGGAGGGCCGCCCGGATGTCCGGGGGCACCGCGGTGGTGCGGTGCCGCAGGTAGGGGCTGAGCCCGAGGGCTTCGACCTCCGCCACGCCCACACCCAGCGCGCCGAGGTAGTCCGCGACGCCGATCGGCGGCAGCTGGGAGATGTGCAGCACGTCGCCGCGTCGGAACCGCAGCCGCCCGCAGCGGTGCGCGCCGGGAGGGAGGGAGCCGCCGACGGCGCGCAGCAGCGAGGAGGCCCCGGAGCCGGTCCGGCCGACGACGCCCCACAGTTCGCCCGCGGCGCCACGCCAGGTGACGTCGTCGAGGACGGTGCCGGTGCCGGGCAGCCACAGGCCGAAACGGTCGAGCTCAAGCATGCGCGGCCCGCCTCCCGGTGCCGGCGACGAGCGCTCCGACAGGGAGCAGCAGCGCGGCGACCACGAGGGGGAGGTGCCCGAGTCGAGGTACTGTGAGCCACGCGGCCAGCAGCGCGACGGCGGGGACGAGGTGCGCGAGGTCGCTCGCACGCCAGGCGAGCAGGACGCGGGGGGTGACGCCCGGCAGGGATCGCGCGATGTCCCGGCAGGCGACCAGCCACGCCGTGAGCGCCGCCGTGCCGCGTTGTCCGCGTCGCTGCCGGCGCAGCCACGCCACCTCGGCGGAGGCCTCGCCGCCGCAGGCGATCCACCCGACGGCGGGCGCGAGCGGGCCGAGGAGCGTGCGGGCGAGGGACAACCACCCGCGGGCGCTCACCACCTGCCCCGCCACCCCCACCGCGAGGAGCGCGCAGGCCAGGGCCAACGCGCTGACCACGCCGGACTCCAGCCCTGCGACGGTGAGCGCCCCGCCCAGACGGACCCCGGCGCCGGGCGTATGCGTCGGGAGCTGGGCGAGCGCCGCGCTGCCCGCCGCGGAGGAGGGGACGAGCAGGGTCCAGGCCACCCAGACCAGCGCGCCGGCGAACGCGAGAAGCGCGGCGTGCACGAAGGCCGCCACCCGGGGTCCGCGGACCAGGAAGCCGGTGACCACGAGCGAGGCGACCAGCACCACGAGCGTCGGAGCGTCGTCGACGGTCATGGCGATGCCGACGACGGCGCCCACCAGCAGCGCCCACACGGCCGGGTGTCCGTCAGCCATCGCCCACACCCCCATTCCGCCGGCGCCGGAGTGCGCCGCCGGCGAGCGCGATGCCGACGAACGCCACCGATCCCACGGCGATCCCCGTCGCGACGCGCTGCACGGCCTCGGTCGGGTGCCCGCCCGAGGTGGCCGTGCCGTCGAGGGCGTCGCCGACCGGCGGCGGGACGAACTGCGGGTCACGCGGGGCAGGCTCGCCGTCGGCCGAGGGCACGGCGAGCCAGACCGTCTCCGTCGCGGAGTCGGAGATGTTGCGAAGGCGCAGCTTCTTGGGAGTGGCAGTGAGGCCGCGCGGTAGTGCGTAGGGGATGGTGGCGGCCTCGTCGGGGGCGTTCTGCACGTAGCCGTCGCCGGCGGTGACGTCGCTCCACCGGCCGTCGTCGTCCTGGAGCTCGACCGCGTAGCGGGTGCCGGCGATCGTGCCGACGACGTGCAGGTCCAGTAGTTCGCCGACGGGTTTGGCGTCGCCGTAGCC
>JAAYZP010000103.1 GCA_012514785.1 Propionibacterium sp.
CCCAGGCCGAAGCCCTGCAGCTCGTCGCCGACGACATCATCGGTCTCGCGATCGTCTCGGGCACCCAGCTCGAGAACCTCAACGACGACTTCATCGTGTTCAACATGCCGAAGGCGTTCGACAGCGTCGAGCACCAGATGCGCGTGATCAACGACCCGGAGATCGTGGGCGAGCTGTTCACCTCCCTCGAGGCGGACAACAACATCACGGTGCTGGGTGGCTTCACCCAGGGTGCCCGCCACATCTATGCCAACCGGCCGGTCACCACGCCCGCCGAGATGAGCGGCCTGCGCATCCGTGTGCAGGAGTCGGCACTCCACCTGGCGATGATCGACGCGATGGGCGGCTCGGCGACGCCGATGGCCTACGGCGAGGTCTACACCGCGCTCCAGTCCGGTGTCCTCGACGGCGCGGAGAACAACGAGGTGTCCTACTTCACGCAGAGCCACTACGAGGTCGCCGACCACTGGTCGTACACGGCCCACCTCGTGGGACTCGACTACATGATCATGAACACCAGCGCGCTGGAGGAACTGACCGACGAGGACCGCGAGATGTTCCTCGACGAGTGGACCACCACCTACGAGTTCCACACGGAGCTCTGGGTCGACGAGACCGAGGTGGCCACCGAGGGCGCGAAGGCCGGTGGTGCCACGTTCCACGAGGTGGATCTCGAAGCGTTCGACGAGGCGTTGGAGCCTCTGCAGGACCGCTTCCTCACCACCGATTTCCAGCGCGAGTTGTGGGATGCCACACGCGCCGTCGCAGATGAGGTGAACTGAGCATGATTGCGTTCAAGAAGGGTCTGGACTCCTTCCTCAAGTGGGCCTCGGTGATCCTGTTCGCCGCCCTGGTCATCATCGTCGCCTGGCAGGTCATCACGAGAACCGCCGGCGACGCCAGCACCTGGGCGGAGGAGGGCGCGCGTTACTCGTTCGTGTGGCTCGCGTTCTTCTCCACCACGCTGGTCTTCTCGGAGAAGGGCCACATCGCGGTCGACCTCCTGGTCCGACGCCAGCCGAAGGCCGGCCAGAAGACCACCGCGATCTTCGCCCAGCTGTGCATCATGGCCATGGCGATCCTCGTGTTCATCTGGGGTGGCCTCCGCGCCGCCAACCGCGCCTGGGGACAGCAGCTCTCGTCGCTGCCCGGCACGGTCGGGATGATGTACACGGTGCTGCCCATCACGGGCGTGCTGATCCTGTTCTACTCGATCTACCACACGCTCCAGATCATCCGCGACGAAGAGCCGCCGTATGCGCCGGACGAAGAGGATGAGCCGATAGTCACGCCCGCCGTCGAGGAGGAGTCCGTCTCGGGCCCCACCGACGCGCAGGCCCCGAAGAAGCCACAGGAGAACCTCTGACATGGATGCAGTAACTATTGCCAGTGTGGTTCTGCTCGGCGGCATCCTGCTCGGGATCGCCCTGGGTCTCCCCATCGCGGTCTCGATCGGTCTGCCGTCGCTCGCAGCAGCCGTCATCTTCATCGGCTGGGAATCAGCCGTGTTCCTCACCGCCCAGCGGATGTTCACCGGTATCAACAGCTTCCCGCTGTTGGCGATCCCATTGTTCGTGTTGGCCGGCGCATTGATGAACTCCGGCGGCATCGCCGCCCGCCTCATCGACGCCGCCAAGGTGATCGCCGGCAAGGTGCCGAGCTCGATGGCCGTCACCAACATCGTCGCGAACGGCCTCTTCGGCTCCGTCTCCGGCGCCGCGGTGGCCTCTGCAGCCGCCATCGGCCAGATCACCCAGCCCCGCATGCGCGAGGAGGGCTACAACCGGGCCTACGCGGCTGCCGTCAACACGGCGTCCGCCCCGGCCGGCATGTTGCTGCCGCCGTCGAACACGTTCATCGTGTACTCGCTGGTGAGCTCCACCTCGATCGCCGCGCTGTTCATGGCGGGCGTCGGGCCCGGCGTCCTGTGGCTGCTGCTGTGCCTCGTCGTCGTGTTCATCCTGCACAAGAAGTGGGGCGCACCGGCCTCCGACGAGCGGCTCACCCTGAAGATCGCCCTCGTGGTGTTCTGGCGGGCCATCCCCTCGCTGCTGATGATCGTCGTGGTCGTCGGTGACATCCTGATGGGCTGGTTCACCCCGACGGAGTCCGCCGGCATCGCGGTGATCTACTGCCTCGTGCTCGGCTTCATCTACCGCGAGCTCAAGGTCAGCCACCTGCCGAATGTGTTCGCCGACGCCGCCCGCACCACCGCGATCGTCGCCTTCCTGATCGGCGTCGCCTCGGCGCTGTCGTTCATGATGACCTTCGCGCGGATCCCCGAGTTCGTCGCCGAGCTGATGCTCGGGATCACGGAGAACCCGAACGGCATCCTGATCATCATGATGATCACGCTGCTGGCCATCGGTATCTTCCTCGACCCGACGCCGGCGATCCTGATCTTCACCCCGATCTTCCTGCCGATCGTCGTGGAGATGGGTATCCACCCGATCCACTTCGGCGCGATCATCGTCTACAACCTCTCGGTCGGCGTGATCACGCCGCCTGTGGGTAACGTGCTGTTCATCGGCGCGAGAGTGGCCGGTCTAAGGATCGAACCCGTCGTGGCGAAGATGATCTGGTTCTACCTGGCCATCATCGCCGGACTGTTCATCGTCGTGTTCCTACCGCAACTATCCATGTGGCTACCGACGGCGCTCGGCCTCATCGGCTAGCGCCCGACGGCACCACGCGAAGTCGCGCACATTCCTTCGGGAGTGTGCGCGACTTCGTCGTGTTCCGGGCAGTATGGTATGCTCCCGCCATGACAGACGACGCCGACGTGCGCTCCTTCCTGGCGAGCTTCGCCACCCTCACCGAGATGGCCAGCCGCTACGACAACGGCGGCAGCGGGCAGCCGCGGTTCCGCGACGCCGTATCGACCCACCTCGGCGCCGACGCCACCTCCTTCACCGTGCTCTCCGAACACGTCCCGCCGCACCGCTACGTCGACTGGGACATCGCGTTGGCGGCGCTCGCCGCGCTGGATCCCGACGCCCAGCTGATCGGCCTGGGCGGCGGCCAGGCCCGCTACCACCAGGGGCTGGGCGACATCCTCGCCGACCGCTGGAGCAACTTCCCCGTCGGGCAGGTCGACTACGTCAATCTCCCCTCCGGCCTCGACACCTCGCACCAGGCGATCGGGCTCGGCACGCGGTGCTTCACATTCCGCGACGTGCGCGTCGTGGTGTATCAGCGCCGGGGCGGCCCTGACGACGACGCCGACCCGATGATCGACGTCATCGCACAGGAGCCGGCGGTCGCCGTCGAACTGCTGACCGAGCTGCGCCGTCTCGCGGATGAGCACAGCG
>JAAYZP010000104.1 GCA_012514785.1 Propionibacterium sp.
AGGCACGACCCACACGGCCCAGATGCTCGTCTACGATGTGGATGGCGACGGGCTCAACGGCGTCATCACCAGCGATGCCCACAAGCACGGCATCTTCTGGTACCGCCAGACCAGAAACGGGGCCGAGACGACGTGGGTCCAGCACACGATCGACGACTCCTGGAGCCAGGCCCACAGCCTCGCCCTCGCGGATCTCGATCAGGACGGCGACCTCGACCTGGTGACCGGGAAGCGCTTCATGGCCCACAACGGCAGCGACCCCGACAGCTCCGGTCCTCTCGGCGTCTACTGGTACGCTCTGGAGCGCGGCAAGACACCCGCATGGAAGAAGCACGCGCTCACCTACGACGAAGGAATCGGTTCGGGCCTGAACGTCTGTGCGGTGGACCTCGACGGCGACGGCGACATCGACATCGTCGTCACCGGCAAGTGGGCCGGCCCGGTCTGGTTCGAGAACAAGTTCAAGTAGACAGGCAGCGCGACACCTGAACCCCCCCGACCGAGGAGACAGCCCATGAGCGACCATCCGAACAACTACCCGAAGCTCCACAACGCGGCCTGGCCAGGCGTCGTTGGCAAGGGCGCCGAAGGCGGCGATCCGTGCATCGGCCTCGACACCATGCTGGACTTCACGGCCGCCGCCGAAGTCGACGGCATCCGGTTCGACGGCATCGACCTGTTCCTCTCCGCCCCGCACGTCGATATCGATTCCTCGGACGAGGATCTCGAGAGGCTGGCGGACAAGGTGCGCGCCCGGGATCTCGTGATCGGTTCGGTGGTGGCCCCCGTCTGGGCGCCCACCGGCGGCGGCTCCGCGATGGGCGGTCCCCAGGATCGGGCGAACTTCCTCACCCAGCTCCGCAAGGCGTGCGCCATCGCCCAGCGCCTGCGCGAGCTGGGCGTTCGCCCGAACGGCATCGTGCGGATCGACACGAGCGGCGATCCCACCACCTGGGCCCAGGATCCGGAAGGCAACACCAGGCGGATCGTCGAGACGTTCCGCGAGGCCTGCACCATCGCCGAAGGGCATGGCGAACGACTCGCGGCCGAGGGCGAGATTTGCTGGGGAGGCATGCATTCCTGGAAGAAGATGGTCGATCTGCTCGAGCGCGTCGGCCGTCCGGACACGCTCGGCTTCCAGGCCGACCTGGCCCACACCATGCTGTACCTGATGGGCTACAACGCCCCGGAAGACCGCATTCTGCCCGAGGATGCCGACCTCGACGACAAGGGCGTCCTCGACGAGGGTCTGAGGATTCTGACCGCCGCTCTCCGCCCCTGGACCATCGACCTCCACGTCGCCCAGAACGACGGCACCGTGCATGGTTCCGGTTCGCACGACAAGACCGGGCGCCACTGCCTCCCTGGGGATCCGAACGGCAAGCTCGACATCCCGCGCCATGCCGCGTTCTGGCTGCGCGACGAGGCCGGCGACCTCACCAAGGCATGCCCCAGCATCTGCTGGGACGGCTGCATGTTCCCCAACACCGTCATGACCAAGCCCG
>JAAYZP010000105.1 GCA_012514785.1 Propionibacterium sp.
GAGCGGTGGCGCGGAGCAGGATCCAGTCGAAGGCGATCAGCGCGGCGAGGGAGAAGAAGCAGAGCGGCACGAGATAGAAGGCGTTGGTGAGACTTCCGGAGCGGTCGCCGATGACGCCCATGAGCCAGGTGAAGAAGCCGCAGCCGGGCACGCCGGCGCAGGAGAGGAGGACGAAGAGCATGGTGGTGTCGTTTCGGGGCATGCGGTCGGTGGCGTAGCTCTGGATGCTGGGCCAGAAGGGGGCGGTGGCGACGCCGGCGACGAAGAGCAGCGCGATGAACAGCCACAGGTTGGTGAGGAGCGGGAAGGCCAGGGTGACGACGCCGCCGACCAGGGCGGAGTAGAGGATGAGCTGCTTGAGCTGGCGCTGCCGGATGATATAGCCCCAACCGGTGCGTCCGACCACCATGCCCGCGGCGAAGGCGGCCGTTCCGAGGCCGCCGGCCCATGCCGTGCCGGCGAAATGCAGTTGGATGTAGCTGGCGCACCAGAAGGTGAGGCAGAACTCGCCGCCGCCGGCGAAGAGCATGGCGGAGAAGTAGAGCCAGAACCGCGGCACGCGGACGATGTCGAGGCCGTGTCGCGACACGGCGCGCCAGTGGATTGGCTCGGGATGTTCGGGGTACTCGCGTCCGGCGCGGGCGGGGAGGAGGATGAGGAGGCCGGGCACGATCGCGACGGCCGCGACGCCGCCGATGAGCACGCGCCAGGGGGCGCCGAAGGAGAGCAGGGCGCCGACGGCCAGCACGGTGACGAAGACGCCGACGGACCAGAAGCCGTGGGAGAAGTTGATGTACCTCCCTGGTTCCTCGTCGTGGAGGGCTTGTACGAACGGGGTGCCGAGCCCCTCGATGACGCCTTCGCCGAGCCCGGCCAGCATCAGCGCGACGAGGACGAGGCCGTAGACGGGAGAGAGGGCGCAGAGGGTCATGCCGACGGCCATGAGCACGACGGACCAGCCGAGGGTGCGGCGCTTTCCCCACTGACCGGCGGCGAATCCGCAGAGGAGCATGGAGATGACCATGGTGAGCGTGCGCACGAGGGAGAGCGCGCCGCCGGCGGTCATGCCGCCGCTTTCGAGCGAGAAACCGAGGTCGTCGGCCATGGTGACGAGCGCGACGGGCACGACGACCTATCCGGCGGCGTAGGCGAAGAAGGTCATGAATGTTGCGTAGTCGAACCGGCCGAAGGCCATGCGCCGGGAACTGCTGACCGCCATGTCGCGGAAACCCCCCTATGTGTGCTGGGAAGACGTCTCGTCGCCGAGGGCTCGGCGGGAGAACGATGAACGGGCGCCGGTCTGTCGACCGGGGGCGGTATTCTGGCAGAGCGGCGGCTGCGGAGCAACCGGAGGGGGTGCGCGCGGACGCCACGGTCTTGGCGATCGGAGTAGATCCTATTTGCGGAATACAAGTATCTTCTTGACAGAAGGACGGGATCGGACTAGTGTGATGTCCATGATGGCAGGAGCAGACAGCGATGAGAGGAGGATGGTGCAACGAGTAGGGCGATTCAGCGACGCAGCGTGTGAGGGCAGGACTGGGGCGGAGCCCCAAGGGGATCAGCGCGGGGTTCGTGCAGGCGGAGTCCGCAGGATGAGGAGCAGTACAAGTATGAGATCAATTGCATGGACGACGGCGGTCGTCGCGATAGGGGCCGCGCTGGCGCTGCCGGCGGGGCTCGCGTTCGCCGACCAGCCGACCAGCTATTCGCCGGTGGCGTTGACGGAGAGTTTCGACGAAGTCATGGCGCGCATGGAGGCTGCGAAGCCCGAGGTGATGCAGCGTCAGATGAACCTCCTCGAGGAGCGGTACGATCTGAGTGATCGGCCGATGGACGGGGTGACGGCGACGCGCGGCAAGGCCATCCAGGACGGCGTGCGCGTGAAACTGCCGGAGGGCGTGAGCTGGCCGGATCTGGCGGCGATGACGCCGGAGGAGATCAAGGCGAAGGGGTTGTGGCCGAAGGGCTTCCTGCCGTTGCCGCATCCCAACCATCCGGAGGGCGGGATGGTGTTTCCGCAGTTCCATATCGACGAGATCAACCGGCAAGAGGGGCGTGACCTCACCCGGTTCGATATGGATCTGGACCTTCCGGATCATTTCCTGCCGGAGTATCCCCGGCGATGTTCCTGACGACGCGCAAGGATCTGGGTGACGTGTCGCAGGGGCAGGTCGTGACGATGATGAACTACTACGAGCTGTTCAAC
>JAAYZP010000106.1 GCA_012514785.1 Propionibacterium sp.
AGGATGAGGTCCTTCAACGGCCGCGGGATCACGCGGAGCGCGGGGTTGCGTTCGAACCGCACGAGGCGTCGGATCTTGCGCTCGAGGCCCTCCTTCGTGAGGGTCCGCTTGAACTGCCGGTCCAGGTCCCGGCACACCCCACTGATCGAGTCGTGCTCGGGGTCGTTGCGGTAGGTGTGGGCGAGCATCGTCGTCGCGAAGAAGTTGCGGCCGGAGTCCGTCGGGAAGAACTGGCGCAGGTTCACCGGCACCGAGCACACGATGGTGCGCGCCTTCCCGGACGCCATGCGCGTGGCGCGCAGCGACTCGAAGAAGAGCGCCAGCAGGTAGATCGTGAGGGAGACCCCCTCGGCCCGCGCCAGCGCCAGCACGGGCTTCACGGGCATGGTGAGCTCGACGACGCGGCTGCGGTGGTCCGGGGTGTAGGTGCCGGTGACGCTCAGCACGTCGCGTCGTCGACGACGGCGCACCTTCCGGTCCTCCGGCTCGTCCTCCACCTCGGGGAGCTGGGTGGAGCGTGCCTCGAGGGCCGCCGTCGCTTCGTCCTCGAACGAGCCCTCCCCCGCGTGGAACCAGTGGGTGAAAGCGTCGACGGCGAACTCCTGCTTGATCCCGCCCAGGTCCCAGGCGGCCTTCTCGAACTCGTGCGGATGACTGAGGCCGATGTACTCGGTGAGCAGGTCCTGGAAGAACCAGAGCGCACCCGTGCCGTCGGTGAGCGCGTGGAACACCTCGAACGACACGCGGCGCCCGCGATACAGCACCCGGAAGAGCAGGTCGTGACGGTCGCGGTGGTACAGGTGTTGGACCGACGGTGCGTCGTCGGCTTTCACCGTGGGCTGCAGGTCCGACTCCTGCAGGTAGTACCAGAAGATGCCCTGCCGGAGCACGGCGCTGAATAGCGGATACTGCGCGAACGTGCGGTCGAGGGCCTCCTGCAGCTGGGCCGGTTCGACGTCGTCGTCCAGCTCGGCGCTCAGCCTGAACACCTTGGTGTCCACCTCGCTGCGGGCCGCCAGGAAGATGTTCGACGCGTTGTCCAGCCGGACCCACTGGCGACGCTGCCGGGATTCGCGCCTAGCCACGTCCGACCGCATCCACGACCGCCGGCGGTCCGAGCGGCCGGCTGTCCTGCATGTCCCCGTCCAGGAACGCGTTGATCACCTCGTACACCGACGTCAGCGTCCGGGAGACGCGCGGCAGGGTGATGAACCCGTGGATCGCGCCGTCGACGCGTTCGACCCGCGCTGGGGTACCGGCGTTGCGCAGCGCGTACCCGTAGGCCTCGCCCTCGTCGCGGAGCAGGTCCAGCTCCGCCGACATGACCAACGCCGGCGGCTGCCCCGACAGGTCGTCCGCAGCCAGCGGCGACATGTACGGCGATGTCCGCAGCGCGGGATCGGGCTGGTACATCTCGACGAAGTCGTTCACCTCCGCGGAGGTGAGCCGGAGGCCGGTGCCGTAGTCGCGGACCGACCCGAACGAGGAGGTCTCCGGGTCGTGGTCCCACTGGGTGACCGGATAGAGCAGGATCTGCCCGCCCGGCAACGCACTCCCCTTCTCGCGCAAGGCCAGCATCACCGCTGCGACGAGGTTGCCGCCGGCCGAGTCGCCGATCAGGATCACCTCGTCGGTGTCCTCGACGTCGGCCAGCACGGCCTCCGTCACCTCCAGGCAGTCCTCCAGCCCGGCGGGGAACGGGTGCTCCGGCGCGAGGCGGTAGTCGACGGAACACACCACCATGCCGGTCAGGTCCGCCATGGTGCGGCAGGTGGCGGTGTAGGTGTCGATGTCGCCGATGGTCCAGCCGCCGCCGTGGAAGAAGACGAGCACACCGTCGCGGGTCGGCGACTTCGGCAGCACGATGCGCACCGTGATCTCGTGCCCGGCCTTGGACGCCAGTACCTGGTCGAAGATCCGGTCGGGGTCCTTCGGCACCCAGGTGAGCACCCGCTGGGCGCGGCGCACCTTCTCGTAGTCCTCGCGCATGTTGATCCGCGGCGCGGCGAACAGGCCGAGGATGCCGCTCACCAAAGGGTTGACCGGTGGCCGCTCGTCGCGCTCCGAGGTTGTCATGTCCGCA
>JAAYZP010000107.1 GCA_012514785.1 Propionibacterium sp.
GTCGACGCCGCGGGCCTCGGCGAGGACGCTGTCCACTACCTGAAGAGCCGACTCGCCGAACCGTGCGACGTGCAGTTCAACATCTTCGCCGCCCATCCCGACGGGTTCCTCGTCGGCGACGAGGCGGGCATCTGCGCCGGCGCGGGCCTGTTCGTCTACGGGCCGCAGGGCGGCAACATGACCGAGCTCGTCGAGTTCACCACCGTGCAGGCCTGCGGCGAATTCAGCGCCGCCGGCGTGCCCGAGGGCGTGCCGTCGACGGGCCAGTTCCCCGACGGCCTGGTCTGCGAGGACGGCGGACGGCAGAGCTACTGAGGCTTCGGTCGCCTGCTCATTGAGCGTCTCCTACCCCCGCGCCCGGCGTCGGTTGCGCAGCACGCGCGCCACGACGAACCACACCACGAGCACCGCGACGACCACGTAGACCACGTTCGAGAAGAGGTCCGTGTACGGCGCGATGGCGGTCCAGTTCTCGCCCAGGAAGTAGCCGAGCGTGATGAACAGCGTGTTCCAGATCGTCGAGCCCGCGACGGTCAGCACCGTGAACTTCGTGAGCGGCATCCGGTAGACCCCGGCCGGGATCGAGATCAGCGAGCGGATGCCCGGCACCATCCGCCCGAAGAAGATGCCGACCTCACCGCGGCGTGCGAACCACGCCAGGGACTTGTCGAAGTCCTCCACCTCCAGCAGGGGCAGCCTCGCGCACAGCGCCCGGACCCGCTTGGCCCCGAAGGCGTAGCCGATGCCGTAGAGCAGGTAGGCGCCGGCCAGGCCGCCGACGAGCGCCCACAGCAGCATCGCCAGAAACGAATGGTGCCCCAATCCCGCCGTCACGCCCGCGACGGGCAGGATCACCTCGGAGGGGATCGGGGGGAAGACGTTCTCCAGGAACAGGAGCAACGCCACGCCCGGGCCGCCCAGGGTCTGGGCGATGTGGATGGCCCACTCGATGAGATTCACCAGAGCATCGTACGCGCCCCGAGTCTCAGGACGCGTCCTCGAAGAGCTGCTGAAGCGTGGCGTGGGCGTCGTCGTCGAGGGCGACCTCGTCGTCGTCGACATACTGCACCTGCGTGAGCAGGCGGACGCTGGAGGTCAACCATACGGCGTCGGCCGAGCGGAGGTCGTCGGGGGTGAGCCGTGCGGTCGACGTCCGCCACCCGGCCCGCTGCGCGGCGCGGAAGAGGACCCGCTGCGTCGTGCCCGGCAGGACGCCGAGCTCGTTCGGCGGGGTCACCAACTCGTCGCCCCGCTTGATCACGACGGTCGACGTCGGACCCTCGAGCACGAGGCCGTCGGAGGTGACGAAGATGACGTCCTGCGCCCCGCGGGACTGCGCCTCGCGGATGGCGGCCATGTTCGTCGCGTAGCTGAGCGTCTTCGCGCCCAGCAGCAGCCAGGGGGCCTGCGCGGCGGTGGTCGAGCTGAAGCCCCGCTCCAGCAGGGAGACCTTGACCGGGGCGGTCGGTCGGAGCGTGGCCGGCACGGGGCTGACGACGATCCACGCGTAGCCTTCGACGTTCTCGGGGGCGTAGCCGCGCATGACGAGCAGCTTCACCAGCGCCTCGCCCGCGACGACGTCGTCGGAATCGGTGGGCTGCCAGGCGTCGATGGCGGTGGTGATCGCGCGGCGCCAGGCGTCGTCGTCGGGGATGTCCAGCCCGGTGAGGCCGGCGGAGCGGTGCAGCCGCCACAGGTGCTCGTCGAGTTTGCGGACGCGGCCGCCGGCGTAGCGGGCGGTCTCGAAGATGCCGTCGCCGCGGGCGATGCCCTGCGCCAGCGCCGAGAAATGGGGGACGGCCTCGTCGAGGAGTTCACCGTCGGGATGGGCGGGGTTGAGCAGGACGACCACGTTCATGCGGCCCAAGCTTACGTCGGCGTGACGTCCTCGGTTCTGTCGGTGGGGCCTTCTACACTGCTGGGTGTGGCGAATCATGAAGATGCACGTGCTGAACTGCACCGGAAGTTTGAGGGCATCGTCCTCGGTGGCGGGCTGTGGCCCGCGAGGCCCAACGCGCGCCCCGACCTGCGCCAGCCACCGCGGAAGGAACCCAAGGTCTACGAGCTGCGAATGGACATCCGGGGTTCGCAGCCCCCGATCTGGCGAGGGGTGGTCGCCTGGTCCGACATGTCCCTGGCGGACCTCCACCACGTGATCCAGGTGATCTTCGACTGGAGCAACGCGCACCGGTGGCGGTTCTCGCTCGGTCGTGACCCGTTCGACAGGTCCAGCCAGGTCTTCCTCTGCCCGGAAGATGCCGAGGACCGCGAGCCGTCGGAAGCGGACAGCCCAGAGGCACACGACGTGCGGATCGACGAAGTGCTGCAGTTTCGCGGCGACGTTCTGCACTACGTCTACGACTACGCCGACTCCTGGGATATCCGGATCATGCTGCTGCAGGTGCGCCAGGAGAGTCTCGGGCTCGAACACCCCTTGATCATCACCGGGGGGCGGGCGGCTCCGCCGGAGGACTGTGGAGGGCTGCGCACTGCGGAAGAACTCGCCGGGATCGTGCCGAAACCGGAATTCTTCGACTCGACGCGGTTGAACGAGGAGCTGGTAGCGGCCTTCCAGCCGCCCTTGGACATGCTCGGCGTTCCGATCCGTCTGGTCGAGTTGGGGATCATGCTGGGCACGAGCGACGAAGCGCCCGACCACGGTCAACGGATCTCCCGACTGATCCAGGACCCCCGGGTGATGGAGCTGTGGGAGTTCGAAAGCTCAATCGCCGGCATCTCCTGGTTCCTCGACCGCGCCGCCGAAGGTGGCATCCCGCTCACCGCCTCCGGCTACATCAAGCCCGACGAGGTGGTCGCCGCATGCCAGGCGGTCCCGCGGGTGAGGAAGCACCGCGGCAAGCACAACCGCGAGGTGAACGAGCCGGAGGTGCTGCGGTTGCGCGAGGCGCTGCAGCGGGTGGGGCTGCTGCGAAAGGTCGGGAGCCGGCTGGTGCTGACGGGGGCGGGGCGGGCCGCCCAGGGGGATGCCGAATCGTTGCGTCGGCATCTCATCGAGCGGGTGATCCCGGTGAGCGAGGGGTTCGAGCAGGACGCGACGATGCTATTCCTCCTGCACGCAGCCACCACGCGGTGGGGCACCGTCGACGGCCACAGGATCGCGCGCGTCCTCAGCAAGATGGGCTACCGGGCCGGAGACCGGGAGGTGTGGGCGAAGGAGGTCTACTCCATCCCTGTGGTGCGGCTGTTGGGTAACGTCGCGGAGGCGACGCAGTTGCGTTCGGGGCTCGGCGACGGTTTCCCTGTCTCGCAGACCGCATCGATGTTGGCGCGCGAGATCCTGCTGCAGTCGGGGTTCGGTCCGGAGGACTGAGGTGCGGGTTCACGCCGCCGTACTGCGGGCCTCCGTGAGGGCTTGGCTGACTGCGACGGCGGCGGCTCGCCCGGCGCGGGTGGCCCCGAGCGTCGACGCGGAGGCGCCGTAGCCCACCATGAACACGCGTGGGTCCCGTGCGGCGCGGATGCCGTCGGTGCGGATTCCTCCGGCTGCTTCTCGGAGCTTCAGCGGGGCGAGGTGGCCGATCGAGTGGCGGAACCCGGTGGCCCAGAGGACGACGTCGGCAGGTACGAAGCGGCCGTCGTCGAGGATGATTCCGTCGCGGCTCAGCTCGCGCAGAGCTCCCACGGAGACCAGGACCCCGGCCTCGATCCCGCGCTGGTACTCGTCGGTGAGGGCGAGCCCGGTGGCGGTGACGACGCTCTCCGGTAGGAGCCCGGCCTCCGTGCGGGCGCGGACGCGGTCCTCGACCTTCCGTCCCCAGCCGTCCTCGAACGGCGCGCTCCGCCAGACGGGTGGGCGGCGCGTCACCCACGTGGTGGCCGCGCCCGCGTCGTCGAGCTGGAGCAGGAACTGGATGGCCGAGCTGCCGCCCCCGACGACGACCACGCGCTTGCCGCGGTAGTCGTCGGCCGACCAGAAGTTGCGGGTGTGGAGCTGTTCGCCATCGAAGACGTCCATGCCGGGGTAGCTGGGCCAGAATGGGCTGTCCCAGGTGCCA
>JAAYZP010000108.1 GCA_012514785.1 Propionibacterium sp.
GCGATCACCATGAACGGGTTGCCGACGGAGTAGGACTGCCCGTCGACGGTGACCCTCGACTCCTCCATCACCTCCAGCAGCGCCGACTGCGTCTTCGGGGAGGCGCGGTTGATCTCGTCGGCCAGCACGATGGCGGCGAAGATCGGGCCCTGGTGGAACTCGAACTCGCCGGAGCGCTGGTCGTAGATCGTCACGCCGGTGACGTCGGAGGGCAGCAGGTCAGGGGTGAACTGGATGCGGCTGTGCGTGCCCTGCACCGACTGCGCGATCGCGCGCGCGAGCGTCGTCTTGCCGGTGCCGGGGTAGTCCTCGAGCAGCAGGTGCCCCTCCGCGAACATGCAGGTCACCGCGAGCCGGATCGCCTCCGTCTTGCCCATGATGACGCGTTCGACGTTGCCGACGAGGTTGGCGAAGTTCTCGCTGAACCAGCGCGCTTGTTCTGGATTCACTGGGGGTTCTTTCTAGTTGATGGTGCGGGACCAGCCCTGGGTGTACCCGTTGACCGTGCATTCGACGTGGACTTCCGCGCGGTACTCGGGCACCTCGGCCTCGGGGTCGACGACGAATGCCTCGTTCAGGTAGATCTGGCCGTCGGCGTTGGCCGTGACCGACGTGAGTCGCTCCCGGCCCGCTCCCGCACGGTCGAAGACGTGGCACGCCGACTCACCATAGGCGTAGCGCACGTTCACGGTGAACTCGTCGGCCGACTTCGTGAACGTCGCGACGCGCTCCGGCGTCAGCGTCGTCGTCTGCAGGTCGCCGCTCCAGGCGGTGTCCGTGCCGGGTTCGGTGCCGCGCCAGCTCTGGGTGACGTCGGTGGACTGCCCGCCGGTCAGCCGCAGGGATGTCTCGGGGTCGCCGCCCCCGACGCGGATCGCGTACCGGCCGCTGGTCCACCCGCCGGAGCTCGCCGAGCCGGGCTCGGACGGGATGCTGACGCGCACCTCGTCGGGGTTGACGGCGGTGAAGCGGCTAATCGTCTGCGGCAGCGGTTCGGCGCTGACCGGCGTCACCGTCGGCAGCGCGACGTAGGCCGACGTGCGGCCGTCGACGGAGTTGGCCAGCACGGCCCGCACCTGCAGCGTCACCGGCGCGCCCGGGGTGAAGCCGCGGTGGGTGCCGAACCGGTTCGCGGCCTCCTGCGGCTCGAACGCCTGCCAGTTCGACGAGCCGCTCGGCGCGTACTCGAACCGCAGCCCGGCGGCCCCCTGGTCGGCGATGCCGGGGGCCCGCAGCGCGGCGCGGATCCCGCCGGAGTAGTCGGCGCGCGCAGAGACCCAGTCCACCTCGACGCTCGGCCGCGGCCAGGCCACGATCGGGTCGGTGGGCTGGCTCAGCGTCGCACCGGAGTGGAGGTTCTCGGCCACCACCTTGAAGCTCATGGCACGCTGGCCCCAGTTGTTGAACGTCAGCGTCGAGGCCGCCGGCGACGGGTAGGTCACCTCGCGGCGCTGATCCGCACGCTCGGTGCCGTTCTCGATCGGCACCACGTAGACGCGCATGCCGGGGTCGCCGTTCGGGTCCAGCCCGGCGGTGTTGATGTCGACGACGAAGCTGCCGCCCACGTCGTCGCTCGACGGGGCCGCGGTGATCGTCGCGGAGCCACGCGGGGGCCCGACGGGGAACATCGCGGCGGAGCGATCCGACTCCGGCGAGGAGCCGGCGTTGTTCGTGGCGGTCACGCCGAAGGTGTAGGTGGAGCCGTTGGTGAGCCCGGTCCAGGCGTGCGTGAGCGTCGACCCCGAGAACTCGCGACGCCCCACCTCGCCGCCGTCGGCGTTGTAGACGGCCAGCGTGTACGTGGTCACGGGGCTGCCGCGGTTGTCCATGTTCTCGAACGCCGCAGGGAGCCAGGTGACGGTGAGCTGCTGGTCGCCGCGCTCCACGGTCGGCTGCGCGGGCGCGAGCGGCAGCACGTCGGGCGTGTACTCGGCCGACTGCGGCGACGGCTCGGACGGGCCGAGCGCGTTGTACTCCACCATCTGCAGCGTCCACGGCACGTTGTTGCGCAGGCCGGTGATCGTGCAGGTGGTGCCGGGGCAGTCCTGCTCGACGGAGCCCTGGCCGGGTGCGGTGGCGAGCACGACGCGCCGCTCGATCGGGTGCCCGTTGGTGCTGCCCGACTGGTACTCGAAGCGGATCTGCCCGTCGCCGGGGACGCCGCCGAACGGGGCCGACGGCGGCGAGGGCACGTCGGAGACGTTGACCCTGATGCTGCCGTCCTGGAGCCGGCCCGGGTCCCCGGTGGCGTCCATCACGGTGTAGCTGGCGGTGAGCGTCCCCACGAAGCCCTCGTCGGGGGTGATGACGACGATGCCGTTCTCCTCCACCTCGGCCGTACCGGAGCCCGAGATGACGCGCGCGGACTCGACGGTGAGCGTCGGGTCGTTCAGGTGGGAGGTGTCGTTGGCGAGCACGGGCACGCGCACCGGCACGCCGGCCTGCGCGTCCTCGACGACGTCGGTGACGGTGGTGGTCAGCGGCATGCTGGAGGAGATCATCTCCATGATCACCTCGAAGTCGCGGCTGGCGCCGAGCGCGTCCACGACGCTGCCCGTCAGGGTCTTGGTGGTGCCCGCGGTGGCGCCGATCGGGGCGGAGGCGACGATCACGGAGTTGTTGGCCTCGGTGCGCCAGGTGATGGGGGCGTCCCCGCCGGCCTCCGCGAGGTCGAGGAAGTAGAAGTCCTGCCCGTCCGGGTCCCGGAACAGCGGCATCAGCGAGAGCCGGAACTCCCCCTCGTCGGGGCCCACCCGGAGGATCGGCTGCGTGAGCTGCTCGGGCGCGAGGTTGGAGACCTCGTCGGGGCCTGCCGCGGCGCTCTGGTGGCGGGCGGCCTTCACCTCGACGGGGATGGAGACGTAGCCGCGCTTGGCGGAGGTGTCGCCCTCGGCGACGACGTCGACCACCTCGAACACCACCGCGGCCGGGCCGCGGTAGTCGACGTGCGGCGTGAACTCGATGCCGCCGGAGGCGGGGACCGCGCTGCCGGTGGTGGCGGCGATCGTGTCGGTGCTGGTGAGCTTGACGTCGCGCCCCTCGGTGCCGATCAGCAGGTCCTCGAAGCTGACATGCACCGGCTGGCCCGCGGTGGCCTCCAAGGTGCGGCTCGGGTCGCGGACGAGCGGGACGGCGTCGTCGTTGCCGGGCACGGTGACGAGGCCGAAGCTGGACATGCCGTCGCTGTCGGTGACCTTGTAGCGCACCTGCTGCATGTTGGCGGTGATCGGCACGGTGACCTGCCCCTCGGCGGTCACGCGGGGGCTGAGCTCCTCGTCGTCGATGCTGCCGGGGACCTCGATCGTGAGCCCGTCGTGCGGGCCGTCGGGGTCGAAGTCGTTGGCGAGCACGTCGACCTCGACGAACTCCTTGTCGACGATGGCGCTGACGGCCACAACGTCGTCGCGCGCCACGGGCGGCAGGAGCGGGGCGTTCGCGTCGACGGTGATCTCGAACGTGCCGGTGCCCTCCTGCAGGCGCAGGTCCACCAGGCGGTAGGTGCCCGTGTAGACGCCGGGCTCGCTGATCGGGTCGACGGTGATCTCGCGGTCGTTGACCACCTCGGCGTGCAGCGTCGGGTCGTCCATCCTGACGGGCGACTCGTCGGGGAAGCCGAATGCGTCGCCCTCGATGTCGTAGTCGTTGGCGAGCGCGGCGAACTGGATCGGGCGCTCCGGGCGGACGCGCACGTGGTCCCGCACCCCGATGGGCGGCTGGTTGAGGTCGCCGGGCGGGGCGATGCCGACGCTGATCTGGCCGCGCGCGGTGGCGCCGAGCGCGTCGACGACCTCGTAGTGGAAGGTGTCGGTGCCCTGGCTCGTCGGGAACGCCTCGTAGGTGAGGTACTGCTCCCCGACCTCGGTTACCCGCCCCAGCTGCGGGCCGGAGCCGAGCCCGACCAGGCGCACGGCGTCGCCGTTCGGGTCGATGCCGTCGATGCGGATCGGGATGCGCGTGGTGGAGCCGGAGAGGACGCGGTCGACGACGTCGCGCGGCGTGGGCGCCTCGTTGGCGGCATCCTCGCTGATGACGGTCACGTTCAGCGTCGCGGAGGCGAGGTTGCCCTCCGTGTCGGTGATCTCGTACGGGATCGCCAC
Source organism: Propionibacterium sp. (assembly GCA_012514785.1). Classification (GTDB taxonomy): domain Bacteria; phylum Actinomycetota; class Actinomycetes; order Propionibacteriales; family Propionibacteriaceae; genus Arachnia. The sequence continues at coordinate 4,098 of JAAYZP010000108.1, forward strand.
CTGCTGCGAACCGGAGCCCGCGGGGATCGCCACGCGGACGGTGTCGCCGTCGATCCACGCGCCCTCGCCCAGAGGGCTCTCCAGCAGGCGGGTGAGGCTGAGGTCGAGCCCGATCGGCGAGATGTCGTTGTCGAGCACGTGCGCGGTGGCGACGCTGCCCGCCCGGATGCGGACGTCGTCGTCGACGGCCTGGGGCTGCACCGAGCCGGTGTTCCTCGTCGGGATCACGACGATGGTGCCGCGGGCGGTGTGGCGTCCGTCGGAGACGACGTACTCGATCGTCACCGGCGCCTCCGGCATCGAGTTGGCGGAGATGGTCATGAGGTGGCGGCGCTCCATCACGACGTTCAGCGACGGGTCGGCCGTGAACGACTGCACGACGAGCACGTCGCCGTCGAGGTCGGTGTCGTTGAGCAGCGGGTCGATGAACACGGAGCCGCCCGGCGGCAGGAGCGCGACGTCGAGGGCCGCGATCGGCGGGTTGTTGGTGCCCGGCTCGACGACGTCGATGCGCACCACGCCCGTGGCGATCGGCCCGTTGGAGACCTTGTAGGTGAGGTAGTAGACGCCGGCCTCGCTGGCGGAGAAGGAGAACCACCCCTCGTTGTAGTTCGACACGACGGTGCACTGCGCGCACTCGCCGGCGTCGACCTCGGTGAGGTTCATGTTCTCGCCGATGTCGTTGGCGAGCGGGTTGACGACGACGGTCTGGCCGCGCGGCACCGTCGCGAAGTCGCCGTGCGCGATCGGGGGCACGATGTCCTCGAGCACGTTCACCAGCAGCTCGCCCTCGGCCTCGAGGTGGCCGTCGGAGACGACGAGGTTGATCTTCTTCACGCCGGCCTGCTTGCCGATGTCCTGGTAGGTGATGGTGCCGTCGGGGGTGAACCGGACGAGGTCCTCCGAGCCGGGCGGGAGGCTCGCCTCCTGGAGGATCAGCGGGTCGCCCTCCGGGTCGCGCCAGTCGAGCAGGACGCGCTTCGTGAACGACCCGCCCAGGCGCACCGACATCGGCTGGGCCAGCTCGAACGGGTAGGGGGCGCGGTTCTCCACGGTCGGGTCGGCGTCGGCGACCGTGACGGTGACGCTCGCGGAGTCGGTGAACTCGCCGTCGGAGATCTGGTAGCTGAAGCTGAGCGTCGAGGCGGTCGTTTCGGGCGGGATGGTGATCTGGAGCCCGGCGCCGCCGCGCACGATCTGCAGGGAGGCGCCGTCGATCTCGGCCGGGGCGGTGATGGTGAGGATGTCGCCGTCGGGGTCGGAGTCGTTGTCCAGGACGTTGAGGATGGTCGCGCGCCCCTTGCGGGCGGTGAGCTGGTCGTCCTGCGCCACCGGCGGACGGTTCTCCTGCGTTCGGTCCGGCGGGGCCTGCGTCAGCGGGGCGTCCGGCGGCGGGGGCTCGTTCGAGGGGTCCGGGACGAGGTCGTCCCAGCGGTGGATGCGGGCCATGTCCTGGTCCACGAGCCAGACGACGCCGGAGGTGGCCTCGTTCAGGGCGACGGTTCGGCGGTTGACCTGGAACGACATCGTCGCGGTGGCACCGCCGTCGTACTCGGGGATGTCGCGGGTCTCGGGCTCCTGGTCCGCGCAGCGCTTGACGAACTGGGCGCCGAACGCGCCGTAGACGCAGTCGTCGAGCTGCACGGGGGTGATGGGGGCGGCGGCCATCTGGCCGGAGAGCGAGCGGGTGCCGTCGGGGGTGACGGCGATCAGGCCGGCCTCCGTGGCGTAGACCGCGCGGGTGCCCTCGGCGCCGCCCATGGCCCGGGCGACGGGTGGCATGAGCCTCGCCGTCGAGGCCCCGGAGACGTCGAACACCTGCGGCATGCCCTCGACCCACACGCGGCCGCTGGAGCGGTCCAGGACGACGGCGTTGTCCCCCACCGCACTGAGCTGCACGACGCCGAGGCGCTGCGCGTCCAGGGTGAACGGCAGGGGGGTGCGCTCCAGCTCGCCGTCGACCTGCCGCAGCAGCTGCGACTCGCTGACGTCGAGCCCGATGACGTCGCCGCCCGTGGTGAGCGTGGCGAGCCCGCCAGGGCCCACCTCGAGCTGCGCCTTGTCCGACTGGAGGTCCATCGCGAGCACGTCGGCGGAATCGCCGAACCAGACGCGCCCGTTCTGGGGGCTGTTGACGAGCAGCCTCGACCCGACCAGCTGGACGTCGGCGCCCACCGGCAGCGTCATCGGGGATTCGAGCCGGTTGCGGCTCGGGTTGTACTCGGTGAGCGTGTTCGATTCCTCGCCGTGCACGAGCACGACGTCGTCGTGCTGCAGCGCGGAGGACTGCGAGTCACCGACGCCGGTGGCGGCCGTCATCTCCTCGATCTGGGTGTTGACGGTGCCCACGAGGCCCTGGTCGCGTTTGATGGCGTAGACGGTGCCCTCGTCGAGGTGCACGTCGGCCCGCACGAGGCCGGGGCTCACGAAGGCGGCGACGCCGAGCGCCAGCGCGACGACGCCGACGACGATCCACTGCCATCCCCGCCGCAGGAATCGGCCGACGAGGCGGAGACGTCGCGACGCCGCCCGCCCCTCACGCATGCCGGCCCACCACTATCCGCTCCTCGGCGGTTCGATGCGCAGAGCCACGCCGTCGCCGAGGTCGAGGATGGTGCCGATCTCGACGGTCACGCTGCGGCCGTCGCGGAGATCGAACTCCGGCTCCCCCGGGGGCCGCACCGTCGTGCCGTTGGTGGAGTGGAGGTCGGTGACGACGATGTTCCACTCCTTCGTCGAGATCTTCAGGTGGCTCCGGGAGATGTCGTTGGCGGGGCTGGGCACCCGCATAAGATAGGCCCCGCCGGGGCCATGCGAGCCGTCCGGGGAGCGGCCGATGATGACGGAGCCGAGCAGGTCCGTGAACTCGCCGTGGTTGGTGTTGACACCCGCGAGGACGGGGCGACGCACGAGCCGCGGGTTGGAGGAGTCGACGGGGGCGTGGCACAGCCGGCACGTCCGTGCCCCGGCGGGGTTCGGGTGGCCCTGCGCGCAGGGCGCGGCCAGCACCTGCTGGTCCAGGCCGTCCTCGGCCGGGGGTTTGTGCGTCGCGGCGATGCCGGTGGAGAAGATCGTGCCGGGGTCGTCGTCGACCTCGCCGAAGCTGCCGGGCACCACCACGGGGGCCGGGCGCGCCTCCGGCGGCGGGGCCGACGGCGTCGGGGGCACGACGGGGCGGTGCATGGCCGGCGGGATCATCGGCTCGTCGGCCGACTGCGGCGACGACGCGGAGGGCACCTCGTCGAGCGCGGCCGGGTCGAAGGGTTGGGTGTGCGGAGCGGGCTCGGTGTCGCCGTCGGCCTCGACGGCGGGCATGTCCTCGGTGGAGTGGTCGGGCGTCGGCTCGGGCTCGGGCGCGGGCGCGAGTTGGGGTTCGGGTTCGGCGGCCCGTTCGGGGGCCGCGGCGGGGGCGTCCGCCTCCTCCGCGGTCGGGAAGCGCAGCAGTTGGTCGGCCGCCGTCGTGAGCGTGACCGACGACACCATCGCGGCGCCGACGGCCAGCGGCAGGCGTGGTGCGTCGTCGGCGGTGGTCTCGAGCCGGACGGCGTACGTGCGCTGGAGGTCCAGCTGCTCCTCGGCCCAGGTCACGGCGCCGGAGCCGTCGATGACCACGTCACCGGTGGCGGCGTCGACCACCCGCACGTCGCCGCGGGTGAGACCATGGAGCCCGTCGTCGTCGAAGAAGAACGCCCCGAAGTGCGGCATGGTCGCGATGCCCGCGTCGGCGACGAACCGGAAGAGCGCATCGGGCGAGTTGGTGCGCAGGGTGCCCTGCCAGAGGTCCTCGACGAGCGGCGACATCTCGGCCGGCGGCGCCATCATGATCACCAGCGACGTGGGCCCGGCGAGCGCGAGCCACGAGCCGTCCGTGTAGGACAGCCGCCATGCGGCCATGGGATCGGACATGAAAACCTCCTGGGGACGAGCCAGTCAACCAGCTTCGTCTAACGAGAAGGTTACGAGTCCACCGAGGGTAATGAAAATCCGAGTTTTTCCACGGCCTCTTCGATGATGGCCGGAGCGGTCGCGAGATTGACGCGGACCCACTGCGAATACTGGCTGCCGAAGTCGTCGCCGAAGTTGAACCGGACGCGGGCTTCCTCGTGGAAATGGCGGCCGGGATGCGCGAGGCCGAGCGGGGTGCAGTCGAGCCAGGCGAGGTAGGTGCCCCGCGACGGTTCGTAGCGGAGTGCGGGGAGGCGTTCGTCGACCAGGCGGGCGAAGAGCCGCTTGTTCGCCTCGATCTCCGCCTGGGCCTCGACGATCCAGTCGCGGGCGCCGTCGAGCCCGGCCGTGTGCGCGATGACCCCGAGGTGGCTCGTCGCCTCGCCGACGAGGTCGGGCATCGAGCGCAGGGCCGGGAGCGAGTCGGGGCTGGCGGCGAGCAGTCCGGCCTTGAGACCGGCGAGGTTGAACGCCTTGGCCTCGGAGGTGGACAGGATCGCCTTCCCGACGTTCTCGAGCGCGAGGTAGGGCGTGAACTCGGGCCCGTTGAACGGCGCGTGGACCTCGTCGACGATGACCGTCACGTCGTGCGCCCGGGCGAGTTCGGCGACCTGCTCGAGCTCGGCCCGGGTGAAGACGGTGCCGTTGGGGTTGTGGGGCGAGCAGAGCAGGTAGGCGCGGGCGCCGTCGGCGAAGGCGCGGGCGAGGCGCTCGAGGTCGAGGCGGTCGTCGACGAGCGGCACCTCGACGGGGCGGCGGCCGGTGGCGTCGATGATGGAGCGGAACGGCGGGTAGATGGGCGGGTTGAACACGACGCCGTCGCCGGGATCCGTGGCGGCTTCGAGCGCGTGGCGCATGCCCTGCATGACGTCGCCGGAGGTGCGGAACGTCGACGGGTCGGCGTCCCAGCCCCAGCGCCAGCTGGCGAAGTCGGCGTAGGCCTCCTCGTAGATGGGCTGCTCCGGGTAGCCGGTGTCGCCGTCGGCGATCGCCCTAGTGAGAGCCTCGGTGACGGCTTCGGGCATGCGGGTGTCCATCTCGGCCACGAACATCGGGATCACGTCCGGCTCCCAGCGGGTCCATTTGATGGAGGTGCGGCGGCGGAGCTCGTCGATGGTGAGGTCGAAGATGGTCATGGGTCTCCTGGGATGGGCAGGTTGGAGGCGACGCCGAGCAGCCAGGTGAGCAGGCCGTCGACGGCGCCGGGCGCGATGGCCTGCGTCGTGATGAGCGCGACGGAGTCGCCGCCGAACCATAGCCGGTCGAACGGCGGGGCGGACTCGAACTGCTCGCGGACCTGGGGCCGGAGGATCTGGCGGGCCCCGGCTTCGTCGTCGGTCTTGATCCGCCAGGCGTAGTCGAACGAGGCGTCGCCGATCTCGACGTCGCCCCCGCCCATGAGCTCGGCCAGCACCTGGTCGTCCTTGTGGATGGTGACCTCCGGCAGCCTCACGCCCGGGATGCGGACGCCGACGACGTTGCGCAGCGGGGCGGCGCTGAAGCCGAAGACGGGCAGGTCGCCGAACTTGCCGACGAAGCCGTGCCCCTCGGGCGCGACCGGCAGCCGGTACTTCGTGCGGGAGTGGATCTCCTTGGCCGTGGAGAAGAGCCACTGCCGCTCAGCGCTCCAGGTGCGCCAGGCCTCGGTGGAGGTGCCGAACTGGTGGCGCTGCGTCGCGATCGTGCCGGGGCGCGGCGTCGGTGGCTGCCGCACGGGCAGCGCGCGGCCCGCGCCGACGGCTGCGAGCACGCGGGCGGGGATGGCGTCGACGATGCGGTGCAGGATGGTGAGGTACTCGTCGAGGTCCGGCTTCGTGAGCTCGCGGCGGGTGCTGAAGAGGATGGAGTCGTGTTCGAACCAGAGGTTCTCGAACTCGACGCGGCGCAGTTGGTCGGACACAGCGCCGGTGAGCGCGTCGCGGGCGAAGGCGCTGGAGGTGGAGACGGCCTGCCATTCGAGGTCGAAGTCGGCGCCGAGGGAGACGGAGGTGCCCTCGATGGTGGCAAGCACGGGTGCGACGGTGAGCGCCGGGAACTGGGCCCCCGGGACGCGGAGGGCAACGACGTCGAACCCTCCCCAGGGATCGCTGCCGCCGGTGGTGCGGAAGCCGAAGCAGGGGTACTCGCCGAAGCGGCCCTCGAACGCGATGGGGACGTCGCGCATCACGCCCTTGCGCAGGCCGCCGCCGTTGAAGCGTCGGAGGATCTGGGCCCATCCGCGATGAAACAGCCATGAGCGGCTGCGCGCCCAATGCTCCCACTCAGCTTCCATGCGGGCCAGTGTATTGCGTGCCCCGCGCCACCCGCTGTTTGGGCCAGCTGCGCCACCAGCGTCGGGTCAGTATCAGTTCGGGCCGCAACGTACGACCGGTGAAAACGGCCACATAAGCTCGTATGGAGGGGTATGTGGCCGTTTTCGCCGGTTGAAATTCAGGCAGTCCCCGGATCGAGCCGCCCGAAGCGCCAGCCGCCGTCCTCGAGCCGGCCGAAGTCGTGCGGCGCGGCGTCGGTCACGAAGTCGCGCAGGCGAGGGTCGAGCGCGACGATGTTCTGCCCGCCCCACACCTGGGTGGTGCTGGCGCCGAGGTAGCCGTCGGGCTCCTTGCCGGTGAGGGCGAGCAGGTCGCCGTTCTCGCCCACCTCGACCCGGGCGATCGGGTGGTCGCCCACCATCCGGGAGACGACGACCACGCGGTTCGGCACCGGCCGCTCGCCGGGGCCCACCATCGGGAAGAGGTTCTCGGCACGCTCGATGTCGTAGACGGCAAGCGGGCGGGTGCGGTAGGCCTCCAGCAGGGGGCTGGTGCCGTCGAAGTCGATGCGGGTGACCTCGGCGGCGGTCAGGTAGGTGAAGGTGCGCAGTGCGACGGTGCCCTCGTCGGTGACCATGCGGTCGAAGTCCGGGCCCCGCCCGGAGAGGCTCATCACCCCGCCCTGGATGCGGGTGTCCGCGAGGAGGGGCTCGGAGGTGGACCAGGTCGCGCCGACAGGCCAGGGGGTGCGGTTCTGCTCCACCTCGGAGCGCACCACGTTCTGCAGCCCGATGAGGGCCGCGCCGGCCTGCTCCGCGAGCACGGAGACCGTCACCTCGTGGGGGTCGTCCCACAGCGTGATGCGTTCGAGCCCGGCGGTGGCCATCGTCGCCACCTCGACCCCTCCCACCCGATGCCGCCACTCCAGCACCATGACCGCCCCGCCGATCCGCTCCTCGAACACCCGCGGCTGCACGCCCAGGTGACGGGTGAGGTGTTGGAAGACGACGCCGGAGCCGGGACGCAGCCGGACGCCGCCGGAAGGCGCGGTCATGGGTGGGTTTCCTTGTCGATCATGGCCCCAGCCTACGGCCGGCCCTACCGGAGGTCATCCGGGCGCACGAGCCTGCCGGTCTGCGCGGCCAGCGCGATCGCGGCGCTGAGCCGGACGGTGCGCACCCCCTCCGCCGCGTCGACGGAGGAGGGCCGGGATTCGCGGATCGAGGCGAGGATGTCGCGCCACTGGTTGACGTGCCCGCCGATCCCGATCGCCATCGGCTCGGCGGCGCCGCTGGTGCGCTCCGCGGCAGCGGTCCCGGCGGGGCGGGGCGCGTCGTGGTCCCAGCTGAGGATCTCGCCCTGGCCGAGGACGATCTCGCCGCGGTCGAAGTTGAGCGCGATCGTCGCGGGGAAGCCCGGCGGGGTGGCCGTCGTGATGCTGAGCAGGCCGAGTGCGCCGCCCGCGAACGAGAGCGTCGCGACGAAGGTGTCGGCGGCCTCGATGTCGTGCGCGACGGTAGCCGCCTGGGCCGTGACCGCCTCGACGGGGCCGGCGAGCCAACGCAGGAGGTCGATGTTGTGGACGCCCTGGTTGTCGAGCGCGCTGCCGCCGCTGGCGGTGAGGCCTCGCCACGCGGCGGAGGCGTAGTAGGCGGCGTCGCGCCACCAGTGCACGTGGGTGCGGGCGAGCCGCAGCTCACCCAGCTCGCCGGCGTCGAGCATCGCGCGCACCGCGAGGTGTTCGGGTTCGAAGCGCCGCTGGGAGATCACCGAGACCTGCCGGCCCCGCTCTTCCGCGAGCGCCGCGACCTGCTCCGCCTCTGCCACGGTGAGCGTGAACGGCTTCTCCACGACGACGTGTTTGCCCGCCTCCAGCGCGGCCAGGGCCTGCTGCCCGTGCTGGTCGCTGGGTGTGCAGAGGACGACGACGTCGACGTCGTCGCGGCCCAGCAGCGCGTCGCGGGCGACGTGGGCCGCCTCACCCCACCCCGCCGACGCTGCGAGCCCCGGCGAGGACCCGGTGAACGCCGTCAGCTCCGCCTCGTCCCGCAGCTCGTGCAGCGCGGCCGCGTGCTGCTCACCGATCACGCCCATCCCGAGCAGACCCACCCTGATTCGATCCATGACTCTCCTTCGACGCGGACAATCTACGCGGGCGTCGTCGGCTTCGTTTGAGCTTCGCGGCTTCGCGTCGCATAATTGGGGGCGTCGTCGCAAGGCAATGATGGGGCCATCACCCCGGAGTCGTCGGAAGAACAGCCCACCGGCCCAGTAGAACCGGCAGCGTCGAAGTGCAAGAAGTGGAGCGTTCGCGCTCAAGGAGGGTGGTACCGCGGGCCCCGGCTCGTCCCTTCGTCCAGGACGAACTGACGAAGGGACCGAGGATGACGTACCGCGCTGTGGACACCCAGGTGGATTTCCCCGCGCTCGAGCACGAGGTGCTGGGGCTGTGGGACGAGCAGGGAACCTTCGAGAAGTCGATCGAGCGCACCAAGGACGCCGAGACCTGGACGTTCTACGAGGGCCCCCCGACGGCGAACGGCATGCCCGGCACGCACCACATCGAGGCTCGCGTCTTCAAGGACCTCTTCCCCCGGTACAAGACCATGCGCGGCTACTGCGTCGACCGCAAGGCCGGCTGGGACTGCCACGGCCTGCCGGTGGAGCTCGCCGTCGAGAAGGAGCTCGGCTTCTCCGGCAAGGCCGACATCGAGGCCTACGGCATCGAGGCGTTCAACGAGCAGTGCCGCACCTCGGTGCTGCGGCACGTCGACGCGTTCACCGAGCTCACCAACCGCATGGGCTACTGGTTCAACCTCGACGACGCCTACGTGACGATGTCGACGCCGTACATCGAGTCGGTGTGGTGGTCGCTGAAGCAGATCCACGAGAAGGGGCTGCTCGAGGAGGACTACCGCGTCGCGCCGTACTGCCCGCGCTGCGGCACCGGGCTGAGCGACCACGAGCTCGCGCAGGGCTACGAGGACATCACCGACCCGTCGATCTACGTCCGCTTCCCGCTCACCTCCGGCCCGCTGGCCGGCGACGTCGACCTACTCGTCTGGACCACGACGCCGTGGACGCTCGTCTCCAACACCGCCGTGGCGGTGCACCCCGAGGTGACCTACGTCGTCGTGACGCACCCCGAACAGCGCCCCGTCGTGGTGACCGAGCCGCTCGTGGAGCAGGTGCTGGGCGAGGAGTGGGAGCTCACGGGCCAGCGGTTCACCGGCACGGAGCTCGAGCGCTGGCAGTACCAGCGCCCCTTCGAGCTCGTCTCCTTCGAGGGCCCCCACCTGGGCACCGCCACTGCCGATGCACACATCGTCGTGCTCGCCGACTACGTCACCACCGACGACGGCACCGGCCTCGTGCACCAGGCGCCCGCGTTCGGCGCCGACGACATGGCCGTGTGCCGCGCGTACGGGCTGCCGTTCGTCAACCCGATCCGCCCCGACGGCCACTTCGAGGCCGACGTGCCGCTGGTGGGCGACACGTTCTTCAAGGACGCCGACCCCCGGCTCGTGCAGGATCTCGAGGAGCGCGGGCTGCTGTTCCGCTCGCTCGACTACGAGCACTCCTACCCGCACTGCTGGCGTTGCCACACGCCGCTGATCTACTACGCGATGCCGTCGTGGTACGTGCGCACCACGCAGCGCAAGGAGCGCCTCCTGGAGGAGAACGAGGGCACCAACTGGTACCCCGAGAACGTCAAGCACGGCCGCTACGGCGACTGGCTGAACAACAACATCGACTGGGCGCTCTCGCGCAGCCGCTACTGGGGCACGCCGCTGCCGATCTGGCGCTGCGAGGACAACCACCAGGTGTGCGTCGGTTCGCTGGCCGAGCTCTCGGAGCTCACCGGCACCGACCAGTCGGAGCTCGACCCGCACCGCCCGTTCGTCGACGACATCACCTTCGACTGCCCCACCTGCGGCCAGGAATCGAGGCGCGTGCCCGAGGTGATCGACGCCTGGTACGACTCGGGCTCGATGCCGTTCGCGCAGTGGGGCTACCCGCATGCGCCCGGCTCCGAGCGAGTGTTCGAGGAGAACTACCCCGCCGACTTCATCTGCGAGGCCATCGACCAGACCCGCGGCTGGTTCTACTCGCTGATGGCCGTCGGCACGATGGTGTTCGACCAGTCGTCGTACAAGAACGTCGTCTGCCTCGGCCACATCCTCGCCGACGACGGCCGCAAGATGAGCAAGAACCTCGGCAACATCCTGGAGCCGATCCCGCTGATGGACCGCCACGGCGCCGACGCGGTGCGCTGGTTCATGGCCTGCTCCGGCTCCCCGTGGAGCGCGCGACGCGTCGGCCACCAGTCGATCGAGGAGACCGTCCGCAAGGTGCTCATCACCTACTGGAACACGGTCTCCTTCCAGTCGCTGTACGCCCGCACGAGCGAGTGGAGCCCGACGGGCACCGCACCCGCCGTCGCGGACCGGCACGTGCTCGACCGCTGGTTGATGAGCTCCGCGCACGAGCTGATCCGCGACGTCACGAAGTCGCTGGACAACTTCGATACCCAGCGGGCCGGCACGCTGGTCAGCACCTTCGTCGAGTTGCTGTCCAACTGGTACGTGCGGCGCTCGCGTCGTCGGTTCTGGACCGGCGACGAGGGCGCGCTGTGGACGCTGCACGAGGTGCTGTCGATCGTGACCCGCCTGATGGCGCCGATCACGCCGTTCGTCACCGAGCGCGTGTGGCAGGACCTCTTCGTCGCCACCGATCCCGAGGGCCCGCAGTCGGTGCATCTCGCGACGTGGCCGGAGCTGGACGAGTCGCTGATCGACGAGGAACTCGGCCGGTCCATGGCCGTCACGCGGCGCGCGGTCGAGCTCGGCCGCGCCGCCCGCGCGGAGTCGAAGGTGAAGATCCGGCAGGCGCTGAAGCGGATGCTCGTGCCGTCGACGATCCACACCCACCTCACGCCGGAGCTGATGGAGGAGATCAAGCAGGAGCTGAACATCCTGGAGGTCGAGACGTTCGCGGAGGCGGGCGACATCGTCGACGTCTTCGCCAAGGGCAATTTCCGCAACCTGGGCAAGCGGTTCGCGAAGCGCACACCGCTGGTGGCGAACGCGATCGCCGAGGCCGACGCTGCGGCGCTGGCGGATGCACTGCAGGCGGACGGGAAGGCGACGGTGGTCGTCGAGGGCGAGGAGGTCGAGGTGGGGCCGGATGACGTGCTGCTCACCGAGCGCCCCCGCGAGGGCTGGAGCGTGGTCAACGAGCAGGGCGAGACGGTGGCGCTGGACCTCGAACTGACCCCGGAGCTCGTGCGCTCGGGTCAGGTGCGCGAGGTGACTCGCTTCGTGCAGGAGGCCCGCAAGGCTTCCGGGCTCGAGGTCTCCGACCGGATCTCACTCCGGCTGGCCGTCGACGACGAGCTGCGCGAAGCCGTCACGGAGGGGCTGCAGCAGATCGCCGACGAGGTGCTGGCGACGTCGATCGACATCGTGGACGAGCTCGCCGAGGCGACGCACAGCGATGACGAGCTCGGTCTCGCGATCAGCATCGCGAAGGCGTGAGCATCGGGCGCTCGGGGTCGGGTGCGTCGGTCAGTTGCTCCGACGTCGCTCGCCCGGGCGCGTGGTGGCCCGGTTTCGTTGGGTGATTGGTTGGTCGTCCCGGTTCGTCTCGCGGCCCTCGTGACGCGGGTCCCGAACGGTCGGGTCTTGCACAGTCGGCGTCGTGGTCGCCCAGTCAAGGCTTTCCGGCCTCAGCATCCCACCCTGCTTTCTCGTGTTGCGTATTTGACGCATCCACTTCCTCGTGGTTGGCGCCATTAGGTCTTCGCAGAGTAACCGACCTGACTTGAAGTTGCGAAAACCTTCAAGCGGAACTTGACAACTTAGGGAAAGTATCCCTTTTCTCAGTTGTTCGTGACCGACTCGACGCTGGCGGTCGCCGAGGCTTCGACGTCGAGACTCCAGACGCCGATGATGCCCAGGAAGCTGGTGTCGTACTGCCCGTGGACGGTCACGGTGATCGCCCGCGCGTCGACGGTGGTCGTCGATGCGTAGCCGGAACGCTCGGCGAACCGCTCGGCCGCAATCCGACCCGACGTGAGCGCCGGCGCCGCCCGACCCGTCGCCAGCGAGATTTGCTGCCCGCCGGTGCGCGCGGCCTCCGCCGCCACGGCCCGAGCCTCCTGCGTGGCGCGGGTGTGGCCGGAGTAGTCGACGCCGAGGCCGATGACGATGATGAACGCGGGCAGAGCCACCGCGGTCCAGACCGCGATCGCGCCGCGCTCAAGCCGGCTCCGTCGCTTCATCAGCCCATCCCCGTGATGACCACTTGGATCTCCGCGACGTTGACCTCGCGGGTATCGCTCAGCGTCATATCGATCGTGCCACTCTGCCCGATGCCCTCCCACTCGAC
>JAAYZP010000109.1 GCA_012514785.1 Propionibacterium sp.
AGCCGAGCGCGAAGGCGCAAGGGCTCGCCGGCCGGTCGACCGAGCCATATGGGGTCGAAGGCGAGCGGGTGCCGACCCGGCTGGTCGGCGAATATTGACCCTTGGTCAGCCCGTAGATCTCGTTGTTGAACAGCAGGATCTGGCAATCGAGATTGCGCCGCAGGATGTGCATCGTGTGATTGCCGCCGATCGACAGTGCGTCGCCGTCGCCGGTGACCACCCACACGCTCGTGTCCGGGCGCGCCACCGCAACACCCGTGGCGATCGCCGGGGCGCGGCCGTGGATCGAATGCATGCCGTAGGAGTCCACGTAGTACGGGAACCGCGACGCGCAGCCGATGCCGGAGATCATCACGGTGTTCTCGCGCTTGATGCCCAGCTCCGCAGCCACGCCCTGGAACGTCGCCAGGATCGCGTAGTCACCGCAGCCGGGGCACCAACGGACCTCCTGGTCGCTGGTGAAATCCTTGCGGTTCAGTGGTTCGACGGCGAGGGGAACGCCTGCAAGGCCGCTCATCTACTTGTCCTCCAATGCGTTGATGGCGTTGATCAGATCTTCTTCCAGCTCCCCGATGGACAGCGGAAGGCCGCGCACGCGGGAATAGCTTTCGACGTCGACGAGGTACTTGGCGCGCAGCAGCATCGCGAGCTGGCCGAGGTTCATCTCGGGCACGATCACGTGCTGGTAGGCGCGCAGCACGTCGCCGACGTTGGCCGGCATCGGGTTGAGGTGGCGCAGGTGCGTGGTGGCGATCTTGTAGCCGGCCTTGCGCATCCTCCGCGCGGTGGCGGTGATGGGCCCGTACGACGAACCCCAGCCGACGACCAAGAGCTTCGCCTCGCCGCTGGGGTCCTCGACCCGGAGGTCGGGGATGTCGCGGACGATGCCGTCGATCTTTGCCTGGCGCGTGCGCACCATCGTGTCGTGGTTGTCGGGGTCGTAGGAGACGTTGCCGGTGAGCGCATCCTTCTCGATGCCGCCGACGCGGTGCTCCAAGCCGGAGACGCCGGGCGGGGCCCAGGGGCGCGCGAGGGTCTCGGGATCCCGCTGGTAGGGGAAGAACTCGCCGCCGTCGCCGTTGGGTGCGACCGCGAAGTCGGGGTCGATGGGTTCGATCGCGTCGAGGTCCGGGATCTTCCACGGCTCGGCGCCGTTGGCGAGATAGCCGTCGGAGAGCATCAGCACCGGGGTGCGGTACTTGATGGCGATCCGCGCGGCCTCCACCGCCGTGTCGAAGCAGTCACTGGCGGACTGCGCGGCGATCACCGGCATGGGTGCCTCGCCGTGGCGGCCGTAGATCGACTGCAGCAGGTCCGCCTGCTCGGTCTTCGTCGGCATGCCCGTCGACGGCCCGGAGCGCTGCACGTTGATCACGACGAGGGGCAGCTCGGTCATGATGCCCAGGCTGATCGTCTCCGACTTCAGCGCCATGCCGGGGCCCGACGTCGTGGTGACGCCCAGCGCGCCGGCGAAGCTCGCGCCCAACGCGGCCGCCACGCCGGCGATCTCGTCCTCCGCCTGGAAGGTCATCACGCCGACGTCCTTGCGCCGGCTCAGCTCGTGCAGGATGTCGGATGCCGGGGTGATCGGGTAGGAACCCAGGAACAGCTCGAGGCCCGCCTTGTGGGCGGCGGCCATGAGCCCGTAGGCGGTGGCCATGTTGCCGGTGATCTGGCGGTAGCGGCCCTCGGGCATCGGCGCCGGGTTGACGGTGACCTGCACGGCGAACGCCTCGGTGGTCTCGCCGTAGGCGAAGCCGGCGCGGAACGCGGCCGTATTGGAATCGCGGATCTCCGGCTTGCCCGCGAACTTCTCCGCCAGGAAGCGCTCGGTGCCCTCCGTCGGGCGGGAATACATCCAGCTCAGCAGGCCGAGCGCGAACATGTTCTTGGAGCGCGAAGCGTCCTTACGGCTCAGGCCGAAGCCCTCGACGGCGCCCTGCGCCAGGCCCGTGAGGTCGAGCTCGTGCACGGTGTAGTTGCTGAGCGTGCCGTCCTCGAGCGGGTTCGACTCCCACCCGATGCGCTTCAGCGCGCGCGGCTTGAAGTCGTGGGTGTCGACGAGGATGACGCTCCCCTTCGGCATGTCCGGCAGGTTGACCTTCAGCGCCGCCGGGTTCATCGCCACCAGCACGTCGGGGGTGTCTCCGGGGGTCACGATGTCGAAGTTGGCGAAGTGGAGCTGGAAGCTGGAGACGCCCGGCAGCGTGCCTTGGGGGGCTCGGATCTCCGCGGGGAAATTGGGCAGTGTGGCGATGTCGTTGCCGAAACTGGCAGCCTCTGCGGTGAATCGGTCCCCGGTGAGCTGCATACCGTCGCCGGAATCGCCTGCGAAGCGGATGACCACACGTTCGAGTTGCTTTGTCACGAAACCTCGTAAAAATCTAGACGTCGACCGCCATTGTAGGCGCTATACAAAACAGGCGTGTTGCGTAATTCGCCGAATCACGCAGCGCGAACCATCCAAGACTATCGCGCTTGAACGGTCGCATATACTTAACCATGGCTTATTAGTTTCGGTGAAGGAGTTTTGGTTGGACCACACGACGAGGTTGGCGAACGACGTGCGGCTGGCGTGCCAGCTCGTGAGCCACAAGGTGCGACTCGAGTCCGGATCGTCGCTGGCCCCGCACCAGCTGTCCGTGCTGTTCAAGCTGCGCAAGCAGCCGATGTCGCCCGGCGAGCTCGCGGAGGCGGAGGGCGTGACCGCGCCGTCGATGACGAAGACGGTGGCAGGGCTGGAATCGATGGGGCTCATCGCCCGGGGGCAGGACCCCGGCGACGGG
>JAAYZP010000110.1 GCA_012514785.1 Propionibacterium sp.
GACTCGTCGGTGCCGAGGCACGGCAGCGCGGTCTGCGGGAGCCCGCCGTCGACGGCGGCGACGTCGGCGTCGGTCGCGGGGCAGTCGGGCAGCCCGAACTCCTCGCGCAGTTCCTGGAGCGTCTGCTGCGTCACCGGGGCGGGCTCGGGCATCTCCGGCGGTTCGCTGGGCGACGTGGCGCTCGTCGAACACCCGGCCAGGACGAGCGCGACGGCGGCGAGCAGGAGTTTCTTCATCCCCGCGGCTCCCTGATCAGCGACGCCGCGACGTCGGGGTCCTGCTCGCCGATGTCGTTGCTCGGGCAGAGTTCCCGGATCACGCAGGCCCCGCAGGCGGGGCGCCGCGCGTGGCACACCCGGCGGCCGTGCCAGATCATCTCGTGGCTGAGCTTCGTCCAGCGCTCGCTAGGCACCAGCGCCATCACCGCGCGCTCGACGGTGTCCGGCTTGGTGGAGTCGACCCACTCGAAGCGGTTGGCCAGGCGGATGAGGTGGGTGTCGGGCGTGACGCCAGGGATGCCGAAAGCGTTGCCGAGGACGACGTTGGCCGTCTTTCGCCCGACCCCGGGTAGGCGCACCAGCGCGTCGAGGTCGGCCGGGACCTCGCCGTCGTGTTCGTCGACGATGATCCGGGAAAGCCCCTGGATGGCGGCGGCCTTGTTGCGGTAGAACCCGACGGGCTTGATGATGGCGGCCACGTCATCGACATCGGCACCGGCCAGCGCCTCGGGCCCGGGGTAGCGGCGAAAGAGCTCGACGGTGACGCCGTTCACGCGGCGGTCGGTGGACTGTGCGGAGAGCACAGTGGCGACGAGCAGCGTGAACGGCGACGTGTGGTCCAGTTCGCAGTCCGCCTCCGGGTAGGCCGCGGCCAGTGCGTCAGCGATGAGCGTGGCAGAGCCCAACGGGACTCAGCCCTCGAGTGGGCGCTTGAAGTAGCCGACGAGCGTGTCGGGATTCGGTCCGGGGGCGAGAGTCACGAGCTCCCAGCCCTCAGAGCCGAAGTTGTTCAGGATCTGCTGCGCGACGTGCGACAGGATCGGTGCGGTGAAGTACTCCCATTTAGTCATGCAGCAAGGTTAGCCGCAGAGCACAGCCCTCCAGGACTGGATGTCCGGGCGTGCGCGGAGAAGCGCCCGACGTTCCCGTTCGGTCATACCTCCCCAGACTCCCCATTCGATGCGGTTGTCGAGCGCCTCCGCGAGGCACTCCGATCGGACCGGACAATCCCGGCAGACCACCCGGGCTCGTTTCTGGTCCTTACCTTCGGGAAATAGCGCGTCGGCCATATCCTTACATTTGGCGTTCAGGGTCCATTCACTGACCTCGGCGAGTGACATGCTGCCCTCCTTTGCGCAGGTTTGCCTTCTGTGCCATCACGCTATCGCATAACGGTCCTATAACGAAAGGGGGAGTTTGCCAGTGCGTGGTTTCTGAACGGCTTCACGTATGCTGACAACCATGAAATCTGCGAAGCTGAGCGAGAAGGCATACGCGACCTTTATGTTCTTGGCGGTCAGTCTCCTTGCAGGGGTGCTGCTGTCGGGCGTCGCCGTCCCCTTCGTAGCGATGGCGAGCGGCGGCGCTCGCACCGCCGTCGCTACGCTGGACTACCTGCCGGCTGAGTTCGAGACCCCGGAACAGTCCCAGCGATCACGGATCCTGATGGCCAACGGCGAGGTGCTCTCCACGTTCTATGACGAGAACCGCGTCTACGTGCCGCTCGACCAGATCTCGCAGAACATGCAGGACGCGCAGATCGCGATCGAGGACCACCGCTTCTACGAGCACGGCGCCATCGATTTCGAGGGCCTCGGGCGCGCGTTCTTCAGGACCATCAGCGGCGACACCCAGGGCGCATCGACGCTCACCCAGCAGTACGTGAAGCTCGTCCGTGTGGAGGCGGCGAAGATCGCGGGCGACGAAGAAGCCGCCCGCGCCGCCGTCGAGGTCTCGATCGAGCGCAAGATCCAGGAAGCGCGCTACGCGTTCGCCGTCGAGGAGAAGTTCACCAAGGACGAGATCCTCGAGCGCTACCTCAACATCGCCTACTACGGCAACGGCGCCTACGGCGTCGAGTCGGCCGCCCAGCAGTACTTCGGCGTCTCGGCCGCCGAGCTCGAGCTCGACCAGGCTGCGATGCTCGCCGGGCTCGTGCAGAACCCCGTTGGTTACGACCCGGTGCGCAACACCCAGCGTGCCACCGACCGTCGCAACCTCGTCCTGCAGCGCATGGCCGACGTCGGCTTCGTCTCGCAGGCCGAGGCGGACGCGACGAAGCAGGTCGAGTTCGACGTGGAGCAGGTCACCCGCACCCCCAACGGCTGCGTGTCGTCGAAGTACCCGTTCCTCTGCGACTACGTCTACCGCAGGCTCGTCTCGGGTGCGGTAGACGGGCTCGGCGAGACCCGCGAGGAACGCGCGAACACGCTGCGCCGCGGCGGTCTCAACATCTACACACTCATCGACCCGAAGACCCAGGACGCCGCGCAGGCTGCCGTGAGCGAGCTGGTGAGCCCGACGGACCCGGTGGTCGCCAACAGCGTCGTGCTCGAGCCGTCCACCGGCCTGATCGTCGCCATGGCGCAGAGCCGCCCCGTGATGGGCGATGACATCGAAGCAGGCGAGACGTACTTCAACTACAACGTCCAAGGTGGGAGCACCGGCCTGGGCGGTGCCGAGGGCTACCAGTCCGGTTCGACGATGAAGGTCTTCGCGCTCGCGGCGGCGCTGGAGATGGGCATGCCCGTCTCGATGCAGTTCAATGCGCCGGGGCGTCTCCCGTTGGGCGGCGAGATGCTGGAGACCTGCGGCGAGCCGGCTCGGATCCGCCCCGACAATTGGGCACCCGGCAACCTTGGGCTGAGAAACTACGGCAACATCGACATGAAGCGCGCCACCGACAACTCGGTGAACACGTATTTCCTGCAGCTCATCATGGCCACCGGCAACTGCGCGCCCATCGAGATGGCCCTGCGCCTGGGCGTCGAACGCGCCGACGGCGGCGACATGCGTAACGACGCCATCAATGCCTCC
>JAAYZP010000111.1 GCA_012514785.1 Propionibacterium sp.
AACCTGCGGGTCGGGCGCTACGACGGCATCGTCGCGGTCATCGAGAAGCTGAAGGGCAACCCGCTGTTTGCGCACATCGCGCTGACCCGCTCGGAGCGCTCGGAGATCGCGGCGTTGGTGACCGACCTGCTCGACGGCTGAGGCGCCCTCGCCCCTCGTCTATCATCCGCCTGTACCGACGAACCGGAACGAGGGGCCATGGGCGACTACTTCGAGCGCGAGTGGCGCGGCGAGCCGTTCGAGCTGTTCGGCACGTCGCACGTCGTGCTGCTGCTCGTCGTCGCGGCGGTGACGGCGGCGGTCATCGTCGGCGGGCGGAGGATCGCGGCGTCCCGGCGGCGGGTGATCCGACGCGTCGCCGCCGTGGTCCTTCTCCTCAACACCCTCGGCTGGCACGCCTGGAACATCGCTGTCGGCAGCTGGCACGTCGAAACCATGCTCCCGCTGCACCTGTGCTCGGTGCTGTCGCTCGTGGCGGTCGTCGCGCTGTGGACGGGGCATGGGTGGCTGGGCGTGGCGACGTTCCTGCTCGGCAGCCCGGGCGCGCTCCAGGCGCTGCTCACCCCGGAGGTGGCGCCGTACGGGTTCCCGCACTACCGGGTGCTGCAGTCCTGGACGCAGCACGGGCTGCTGTTCGTCGCGGGTTTCTGGATCGTGTTCGCGGAGGGCAACCGGCCCACCTTCCGGCAGACCGCGCAGGTCTGGGCCGCGCTGCACGCGCTGGCGGCCGCGACCTTCGCGATCAATGCCGCGATCGGCAGCAACTACCTGTTCCTCAACGGCAAGCCCGACTACCCCACGGTGCTCGACATGCTCCCGCCGTGGCCCGCATACCTGCTCGTCCTGGAGGCGCTCGTCGTCGTGCTCATGCTCGTGTTCTGGCTGATCGGGCGCGAGCGCGGCCTCAAGCCCGGCTCCAGAGCGGGGTCTTGAGCAGGTTGTAGTCGTCGACCGGGTCGAAGCAGACGTTGCCGCGGCAGACCCAGACGGCGCGCTCGTCGCGTCCCTCGAGGTGCGTCCCGAAGCCGCCCGTCCCCGCCGGGGCGGCGAGCACCACGGAGCCGGCGGGCGCCAGCCGCCACGAAGCGCGGACGAGCTCGTCGAACGGGTCGTCCGTGACCACGACGACGGCCGCGGGCTTGAGGCCGCGGCGGGCGTCGTCGGAAATCAGCAGGTCGCCCAGCGCGGATCCCGCGAACTCCGGGTGCTCGGCGACGCTGCCCCACGTCGTGCGCGCGGCCGTGTCGGCGCGCTCGATGAAGTCCGGCCGCTCCGCCAGCAGCCCCACCTGCCGCAGTGCGACGACCAGCGCCGACGTGCCCGACGGGGAGACGTTGTCCGTCAGCGAGCGGGGGCGCAGGAACAGCCCGGCGTCGACGGCGTCGTAGAATCCACCGTCCTCGTGCGAGAACTTCTGCACCGCCGACTCCGCGAGCGCGACGGCGCGCTCCAGCCACGCCCCGTCCCCCGTCGCGCCGGCCAGCAGCGTGAACGCCTCCGCGACGGCGCCGTAGTCCTTCGCCATGCCGTCGGCCTCCGAGGCCGTACCGTCGTAGGACGAACGCTTCAGCTCGCCGCCGTCGAGGTGGACGTCGACGAGGTACGTCGCAGCACGCTTCGCCATCTCCAGCCAGCCGGGCTCGTTGTAGACCATCGCGCCCCAGATCAGCGACGAGATCATCCACCCGTTCCAGGCCGCGACGACCAGCCGGTCGGTGGCGGGGCGGAAGCGGGTGGAGCGCTCGGCGAGCAGCGTGTCGCACACCTTCTGCAGACGCTCGAAGTCCGGGCGTCCGCGCAGCTGGAGCGTGGAGAGCCCGTGCTCGAACGTGCCGCCCTTCGTGACGTGGAACACCTCGCCCGCCCAGTCAGCATCCTCGGCACCCAGCGCGTCCTCGAGCAGCTCCGGGGTCCAGACGTAGAAGATGCCCTCGTGCGCCGAGCCCCGGATATCCGTGGAGACGGCGTCGATGCCGGAGTAGAACGCACCCGAGGGCGCGGTCAACTCGCGCTCCACGAACTCGACGATGCCGTACGCGGTGCGCTCGAACAGCGCCCTGAGCCCGGAGTCGTGGTCCGCGGTACGACGCCAGCCCCGCAGGTAGCTGCCGAGCAGGAGCGCGTTGTCGTCGAGCATCTTCTCGAAGTGGGGCACCACCCAGCCGGCGTCGACGGCGTACCGGTGGAAGCCGCCGCCCACCTGGTCGTAGATGCCGCCGCGCGCCATCGCCTCCAGCGAGCGCTGCGCGACCTCGAGGCTCTTCGGGTCCCCCTTGACCAGCAGCGCGTCGATCAGGGTCGGCGACGGGAACTTCGGCGCGGTACCGAAGCCGCCGTGCACGAGGTCGAACTTCGTCTCGGCAAGGTTGATCGTCGCGCGCAGGTCGGGTGCGGCGTCGGTCTCCGGCACCGCCACCGCCTCCAGCTGCCGCGCGATGTAGTCGGCGCTGGCGGTGAGCCGGTCCTTGCGGTTCTTCCAGCCGTCGATCATCGCCTGCAGTACCTGCGTTAACGACGGCTGCCCGGGCTGCGGCTCCGGCGGGAAGTAGGTGCCCGCGAAGAACGGCATCGCCTCGGGGGTGAGGAACAGCGTCATCGGCCACCCGCCGGCGCCGTTGTTCATCGCCTGCGTGGCGGTCATGAACGCGGCGTCGACGTCTGGCAGCTGCTGGCGGTCCACCTTGACGGCCACGAAATGGTGGTTGATCAGCTTGCCCACCTCGGTGTCGCTGAAGCTCTCGTCGCTCATCACGTGGCACCAGTGGCAGGTGGCGTACCCGATCGACAGCAGGATCGGCACGTCGCGACGCCGGGCCTCGGCGAGCGCGTCGTCGCCCCACTCCCACCAGTCCACCGGCTGCTGGGCGTGCAGCCGCAGGTAGTCGCTGGCGGATTCGGCGAGACGGTTGACCATGCCCCATAGGCTACCCACCGCGTCGCGGGGACCCTCGGGAGCGTCCCGTCGCCGCTTGGGCGCTGTGAGAGACTGGGGACATGACCACTGGAACGCCAAATCGGACGCGGCCGCTCATGGCAGCCATCCTGGTCAACGTCGGCGTCGTCGCCGTCATGTGGGTGCTGGAGTTCATCGACCAGCTCACCCGCAATAGCCTGGACCAGTTCGGCATCGAGCCGCGCGAGCTCGAGGAGCTCCCCTCCATCTTCATCGCCCCCCTCCTGCATTTCGGGTGGGGCCACCTGATCAGCAACTCCGTGCCGTTCATCGTGCTCGGTGTGCTGATCTACCTCTCCGGCGCCGGGCGCTGGTTGTTCACCACCTTCGTCACCGCGATCGTCTCCGGGCTGACCGTCTGGCTGCTCGCGCCGCCGGGCTCGCTCACCCTGGGCGCCTCCGGCATCGTCTTCGGATTCCTCACGTACCTGCTGGTGCGCGGCCTGTTCACGAAGAAGATCGGGCAGATCGTGATCGCCATCATCGTGATGCTCGTCTACGGCGGCGTGCTGTGGGGCGTGCTCCCGACGCAGGCCGGCGTGTCCTGGCAGGCGCACCTGGGCGGCGCCGTCGGCGGCATCCTCGCCGCGTGGCTGATGCACCGCAAACGTGACCGACCCACCTCGGGCAAGGCAGAATATTGGGCGTGACCACCTCCGACGAAGCCCGCATCGCCCGGCGCTACCCCAAGCGTTCCCTGTTCGACTACCTCCTCTTCGGCGGCCTGGGCCTCGGCGTGGCCGTGGTGATCGCCGTCGCCGCCATCGCCGGGCTGGAGCAGTCCACCCCCGAGGTCGCGGGCGAGGTGCGCAACTTCGAGGTCGTCTCACCGACCCAGGTCGACGTCGAGATCGTGGTCCAGCGGGAAGACCCCGCCGCCGCCGCGGAATGCTCGGTGTACGCGCAGGCCTCCAGCTACGAGGAAGTCGGGGAAGCCGTGTTGCCCGTCCCGCCCGGCGAGGAGAAGCTCGAGTCGTACACTTTCTCGCTCGCGACGGTGAAGGAGGCCGTTTCCATCGCCGTGGAAAACTGCTGGATCACCGGCCGGTGATAAGCTTGGTCAATGTCTGAAACCAACACCGACGTCGTGTGGCTGACACAAGATGCCTACGACAAGCTTGAATCCGAGCTCACCCAGCTCAAGACCATCGGCCGCCCCGAAGTGAGCGCCCGCATCGCAGCGGCGCGCGAGGAGGGGGACCTCAGCGAGAACGGCGGCTACCACGCCGCGCGCGAGGAACAGGGCCAGATGGAGGGGCGCATCGCCCAGCTCGAGCACCTGCTGCGCACCGCCGAGGTCGGCGAGCCCGAGGGGCACGAGGACGAGGTCGCGCCGGGCAAGCTCGTCACCGTCGCGTTCGACGGCGACAAGGACGACACCGAAACGTTCCTGCTGGGCTCCCGCGAGCTGCTGAGCGTCGACGACTCGTTCGAGCATTCCGTGTACTCGCCACAGTCCCCGCTGGGTGCAGCCGTCACCGGCCGAAAGGTGGGCGACGACGTCAGCTACGAAGCCCCCAACGGCAAGACGATCCACGTCACCATCACCGCGGTGGAGATCCCCTGATCGACTGAACCCTCAGACATGGGAGATCGCGCCGGGAACCACACCCGGCGCGATCTCCTTTTTCTGGGCCGGTCAGGACTCCAGCAGCTTCGCGGCGTCCTCGGCGCTGACCTCACCCGCGGCGACGCGCGCCAGCAGCGAGTCCTGCTCCGACAGGGGCAGCCCGTACTCGGACTCCTCCTCGTCGACGCGCCACTCGTCGCTGCGCTGCGCCGCCACCGGCGGGTCGTCGTCGCCCTTGGGGGTGAGCCCCAGCTTCGCCAGCACGGCGTCGTAGCGGGAGCGCGCCGTCGGGTACGAGACCTGGAGGTGCTTCTCCACCTCGCGCAGGTTGCCGCGCGAGCTCAGGAACACGCGCAGCAGGTCCAGGTCGGCGTCGTCCAGGGCATCGAACTCGGTACCGGCGAACTCGCCGTGGAGCTCGGTACCGCACTTGCGGCAGCCCTTGCTGATGATGATGAGGTCGTCCCCGCAGACGGGGCAATCCGACGGTGCGTGATACTTCTTCGCCATACCTATTCTTCCACCTTGATCGTTGCCATTCCCATGAGCACGCTGACTTCCAGCCGGGCCGCGCCGTTGCCGACGACGTACTCGTCGACGTCGGAGCTCGACTCGCCGGGCCACGAGATGCGCCCCACCTTGGCGTCGCCGCGGATCGCGACGTTGGCGCCGGTGGTGAGCGTGACCGTCATCGACCCCGACTCGACGCGCAGCTTGGAGCGACCCGAACTGATGGGACCCTCGACGCTGACTCCGCCGGCCTGCGCGAGCAGGTCCTCGACCTCGACGACGTCCTCCAGCGAGGAGCCGGCTGCGGTGACGCGGACGCGGCCGAAGCGCGGCACCTTCGTGGTCTTCAGACCACCGGTGGTGAGTTCGACGTCGACGATCAGCTTCGGGTTGATGCGCACGACGAGCTCCTTGCCGAGCGCGATGTCGCTGAGGTGCTCCATCTTGTGCGGCGGCCGGATCAGCGAGAACCCGTCGAAGCGGGGGCCGATCTCGCCCGTGGCGGTGATCTCCATCACGGTGCCGGTGCGGCGCAGCACGTGCTGGCCCTCGACGCTCAGCGTCGCGATGCTCGGGTCGCCCTCGATGCGGACGCGACGCCCGGTGGAGCTGATCTTCACCCGCTCGAGGCCGCCGGGGCGGGGGCCGTGCCGCGTGGGCTCCTGCTCCTCGCCGCCGGGGGTGTCGTCGTCGGCGCTGTTGCCGGCGTACTCGCGCTGGGCCTCGGCCGCCATGGCCCCGACCTTCTTCAACTCTTCGATCCGGCGGCTGGCTTCCTCCGCCGTGATCTTCCCCTCAGCGAGATCACTGAGGATCGGTTCAAAATTTAGCTTTGCCATATGCCAAAGTGTAAAACAGCACTTGCCACTTTGAAAGATCTGGCGGGAGATTTCTCGGATATGGCAGGGTTGCGCCATGGCTGCACCCCTGGACCAGCTCGTCGCCCCCGACTGGGCCGAAGCCCTCGCGCCCGTCGAGGACCGCATCCGGCGGATGGGCGACTTCCTCCGCGACGAGCTCGCCGCCGGCCGCGACTACCTCCCCGCCGGTGACGACGTGCTGCGCGCCTTCACACTCCCGCTGGCGGACGTCCGGGTCCTGGTGATCGGCCAGGACCCCTACCCCACCCCGGGGCACGCCGTCGGACTCTGCTTCTCGGTGGCGCGCGACGTGCGGCCGCTGCCGAAGTCGCTGGTCAACATCTACAAGGAGCTCGACGCCGACCTCGGCATCCCCCCGGCCGAGCACGGCGACCTCACCCACTGGTTCGAGCAGGGTGTCCTGCTGCTCAACCGGGCGCTCACCGTCCGCCCCGGCGCGCCCGCGTCGCACCGTGGCAAGGGCTGGGAGGAGGTCACCACCCGCGCGGTGGAGGCGCTCGCGGCCCGCGGCGGGCCCCTCGTCGCGCTGCTGTGGGGACGCGACGCGCAGGGCGCCGAGCCGCTGCTGCCCGGGGTGCCGGTGATCAAGTCGCCGCACCCGTCGCCGCTGTCGGCGCACGCCGGCTTCTTCGGGTCGCGGCCGTTCAGCCGCGTCAACGAGGCCCTCGTGGCCCAGGGAGCCGAGCCGATCGACTGGCGACTACCCGGCTGACGCTTGCGCGGAAGCGTACGCTTGGGGGCATGGATATCGACGTCATGGGCTGGATCCAGCGCACGCTCAAGCCGAAGATGGTGACGCCTGAGGAGGCGCTCCCCGGGCGCGACGCCCCCGTGCTCACCGGATTCCCCCGCCACACGATCCTGGGGCTCCCGCTCGACGAGGTGCCCGCCGGCTGCGAGGTGGCGTACTTCGCGCTCGGCTGCTTCTGGGGCGAGGAGCGGATGTACTGGGAGCGCGGCGGCGTGGTCAACACCGCCGTCGGCTACATGGGCGGCTACACGCCGCACCCGACGTACCGCGAGACCTGCACGGGCCAGACCGGCCACACCGAGACCGTGCGCGTCGTCTTCGATCCCGCGAAGGTGAGCTACGACGAGCTGCTCACCATGTTCTGGGAGGCCCACGATCCCACGCAGCTCAACCGCCAGGGCAACGACATCGGCACCCAGTACCGCTCCGCGATCTTCCCCGCCGACGACGCCCAGCGCGAGGCGGCCGAGCGCACCAAGGCGGTGTTCCAGCAGAACCTGAGCGACGCCGGCTACGGCGAGATCACGACGGAGATCACGCAGGGTGCCGCCTTCTACTACGCCGAGGCGGAACACCAGCAGTACCTGGACAAGAATCCTGACGGCTACTGCCCCGTCCACGCCACCGGCGTGCAGTGCGGCCCGCGCAGCGAAGCCCGGTGACGGCTCTTCAGTGAGTGGTTGTCAACCGTGCTCGGTTGACAACCACTCACTGGACACGGTCAGCCGAAGGCAGCGATGACCTCGTCGACGCTCATCGGCCGGGAGAACATCGGGAAGTCGTGCGCGATCGCGTTCTCGTGCTCCGCCGGCGAAGTAGCGGCGGTGCCGTCGGCGAGCGTGATCACGTTGAACCCGTTCTCGTAGCCGGTGCGCATCGTCGACTCGACGCAGCAGTTCGTGAGGAAGCCGCCCAGGATGATGGTGCGGATCCCCTTGCTGCGCAGGATGAAGTCGAGGTTGGTGCTCGCGAACGTGTCGAGGCCCCGCTTCCCCTCGATGACGATGTCGCCGTCCTGCGGGGTGAGGTCGTCGACGATCGCCGAGCCCCACTCGCCCTTGATGAAGGCGTTGTTGTCGACGACGCCCTTGAGGATGCCGTAGGGGTGTGAGCTGATCTCGAAGTAGCCGGGGACGAAGCTGATCGGGACGTGCAGGATCGACGCCCCGGCCCGGCGTGCGGCCTCGGCCAGTTGGACGGTCTTGGGCAGCATCTGCGTGGACTCCATCACCGGGGCGACGGCGTCGTGGAACACTCCGCCCTCCGAGGCGAAGTCGTTCTGGTATTCGATGAGGACCAGGGCCGTGGTGGCCGGGTCCAGCGTGACAGCGGTGTCGGTCATGGCTCCATGAGAACACCAATTCCGTCGCGACTCGCCCGAACCGCGAGTATTCCCGCTCCCCTCGACCCTGGGCACTGGGTACCCTCGATCCATGGACGAGCCCACACCCATCCCGCCGGAGACCAAGGACTGGACCGTAGTCATCGCCGACGGCTGCGACGAGTGCGGCTACCGGCCCCACGACGTCTCCACCACCGGCGCGCTGCTGCGGGCGTCGATCCCGCGCTGGCGCGAGCGCCTGGCCGGGCCGGAGGTGCGCCGTCGACCCGCCCCGACGACGTGGTCCCCGCTCGAGTACGGGGCCCACGTGCGCGACGTGTGCCGGGTGTTCCTCGGACGGCTGGAGCTGATCCTCACCGCGGAGCACCCCACGTTCCCCGACTGGGACCAGGACGCGGCCGCCGTCGACGGCGAGTACTTCCGCGAGGACCCGCAGCGCGTCGCTGATGAGTACGAGCAGTCGGCCACCCGCCTCGCCGACGCCTTCGACGCGGTCGCCGGCGACCAGTGGCAGCGCACGGGCATGCGCGGCGACGGGTGGGACTTCACCGTCGGGACCTTCGCGATCTACCTCACCCACGACATCCACCACCACCTGCAGGACGCCGGGGCCTGAGCACCGGCCGGCTCAGCCCTTGCCACTATCCGTTTCCTGATTCACAAGTTTCTCTCCAGGGGAAACACAGTGATGAGAGAAACAAGGTCTTCGGCCGGCGAAGTTGTTCGTGATCGACCGCCAGTGCGCTCTAGCACCCTCGTTTTCGCCAGAACCGCGATCGAGTGGTCGTTCACGAACACGTCGAGGCTGCCGGCTGTTCGCGATCGACCACTCGATCGCGGTTTCCCTGTTTTCGGGGGTGCAGAAGGCGTCTAGCGGTCGACCGCGAACACTTCCCGGCGGGAAGCAGCTCCGCTGTCGGGTAGGCACTGGGCACTGGAGACATACGCGGCAGCATCCCGGCACACCTTGCAGACGCTGGGAAGCGGGAGGGCGCGGCGTCTGACTGCGTTCTGCGGGCCGGGGCCTCGCACCGACCCGGCGACGCGCCGCGATTAGCCGCACAAAGCCCTAGTCCGGTATGAATGGGCCATGCTC
>JAAYZP010000112.1 GCA_012514785.1 Propionibacterium sp.
GAGACGAACTTCTCGCCGTCGCCGACGGCGATCGCCTGGGACACGTACGGGATGTTGGCCGTGATCGCGGCCTCGACCCGCTGCGGCGAGACGTACTTGCCGCCGGAGGTCTTGAACAGGTCCTTCTTGCGGTCCGTGATCCGGATCTTCCCGTCGGCGTCGATCTGGCCGATGTCGCCGGTGTGGTACCAGCCGTCGTCCTCCAGAACCTCTGCGGTCAGCTCGGGCTTCTTGTGGTAGCCGTCGAAGATCGCCGGGCCGCGCAACATGAGCTCGCCGTCGTCGGCGATCTTGGCCTCGAGGCCGGGCAGCGGAAGCCCGACGGTGCCGAAGCTGGGGTTGTCCGGCTCGTCCACCGCGGCGATGGCGGAGGTCTCGGTGGCGCCGTAGCCCTCCGCGACGAGGATGCCGGCGCTGTAGAACCAGGCCTGGACCTGCGGGTTGAGCTGTGCGGCGCCCGAGATCATGAACTTGATCCGCCCGCCCAGCTTCTCCTTCAGCTTGGAGAACACGAGCTTCTCGGCGATCGAGTGCTTGACCTTCAGCAGGCCGGTAACCTCACCGTGCTCCCGGCGGGCGGCGACGGCATCGCGCCCGACGGCGAACGCCCAGTGCGAGATGCGGCCCTTGAGGCCGGTGCCCGTCAGCACCGCGGCGCGGACCTTCTCGAAGATGCGCGGTGCGCCGCACATCACGGTGGGCTTCACCTCGCTCAGGCCCACGACGATGCGGTCGATGCGGCCGTCGACCGCGGCGTGGAAGCCGTACGACAGCTGGGCGGCGATCAGCGCCTTGCCGAAGACGTGGCTGAGTGGCAGCCAGAGGTACATGACGTCGTCGCCCTCGATGAACTTGCGGGCCAGCGTGGCCTCGGCCTCGAACACCCAGGAGCGGTGCAGCAGGCGCACCCCCTTGGGGCGCCCGGTGGTGCCGGAGGTGTAGATGAGCGTCGAGAGGTGGTCCAGCGTGGTCTCGGCGATGGCGTCGTCGACGCAGTTCGGCTGCTCGACGAGGTGCTCGCGGCCCAGTTCGCGGAGCTGTTCGTAGCTGATCACGCGGTCGTCGAGCGTGACCCCTGTGGGGTCGATGACGATGATCGTGTGGACGAGCCCGGCGATGTCGTCGTCGGCGACGATCTTGTCGAGCTGCGTCTTGTCCTCGACGACGACAGCCTTCGAGTCGGAGTCGGTGACGATGTACTTGATCTCGTCGGGCCCGGTGTTCGGGTAGACCGTCGTCGTCGCCGTGCCGGAGCAGGCGATCGCGAGGTCCACGAAGATCCACTCCACGCGCGTGTTGGAGCAGATCGGGACCCGCTCCTCCTGCTTGAGACCGCGGGCGAGCAGGCCGGCCGCCAACTCGTCGACGACCACGCGCGTCTCGCGCCAGGTGTAGGGCCGCCAGCTGTTGGGCCCTTCGGGCGCCCGGTCCGGGTCGCTGTAGGCGATAGCACTGGGCGTCTCGTCGACGCGCTTCCGGAAGTAGGCACCGAAGCTGGTCGGAGCACCTGCCAA
>JAAYZP010000113.1 GCA_012514785.1 Propionibacterium sp.
AAGACAAGGGCATGGGCCGGCCCCTCTCGTCCTGCGCCGTCTGGAAATCGACCATTACCTTTCCCGGCTGATCTACGCGGACGCCGAACCGGAGTCCAGCGAGGTCAGCGATCTCCGCAGTGCGGGGCCGGCCGAGAGCCGCGGCGAGGAGCCCGAGGACCCCGCTCTTCGTGGGCTCGCGTCGGGTACTTCGTGTGGTGAACCGGCTGGAGTCGCCCCACGATTGCATGGGCCCGGCCAGCCGCAGCAGGAGTACAGCCATCACTGGCCTTCCAGAGCGGTCGCGGCCGCCTCTTCGACATGGGTCAGCAGTGACGGCAGTGGCTGGGACTCTGCCAGGGTGTCAGCGGCGTCGGTCAACGAACCGCTCCGAGTTACAAAGGTGGCGTCTGCCTCCCCGAGGAACGATCCCTCCAGATCCTTTGCGTGCTCGACGAGCCGCCGGGTGCTTTCCTCCAGGTAGCCCTGCTCGGATTGGGTAACGGCACGCTCGAAGGCATTCGCGTAGCTGGCCGAACGCCCAGCGCGCAACTGCACCACGAGCACATCGGGCACGGTGTTGTTGGCGAAGGTGTTCTGCTTGCCCGTCGGCATGGACATGGCGAACCCTTCGACGAATGCCTTCGCCGCCTTCGCAGCCACCTTTGACGAACCCAGGGACTCCTCCAACTGGCGCAGGTCGACCGTCGCGAAGCGATAGAGCGTGGAGGAGTTGAAGTCCACGTAGCCAATCATCCCAGCCCCAGCATCGTCACCGACGTTCTTGAAGTCGTCGACGGCGGTGAAATAATCCGATTCCGTATCGACGGCGTGCGTCGAGATGGCATGGGCCACCTGGACCGATGCGTCGACGTTGAGGTCCGTGGCGTCAGCGACCATCCGGCCGAAGAGCGCCACCTCGACGCCGTGTGCACCGTTGGCGGCCGCCTTGGCCTCCTTCTTGGCGATCTTGTCGCTGTCTGAGGCAGCGACGTCGGCGAGTCGCTCGAGTTGGTGCATGCTGAGGAAGAGGAGGTACTGCGACGTCGCGGCGGCCTCCGTGCCGTCCTTCTTCGCCTTCGGCACCTCGATCTTCAGGTCAAGGGCACGCAGGGTTTCGATGGCGCGCTTCTCGCAGTGCTCGGCGTCCCAATCCCCGCGGCGTTCGCGGATGAGCGGAGTCAACTTCTCCACGGCGCGCAAGGTTCGGATCGCGGTTTCCTCCGCAGGGATGAGCTTCTCGAAGGCGTTACGCACGGCCTTCTTCCAGGATTGGCTGCTCACGCGGGCTCGCGTCGTGCCTCCGAACGTGGCGGTCTTCGGGCGACCCGCATCGTCGCGGTTCACATTGCTGGGCGGGAGCGACTGCAACACATGGATGTCGAGGAAATGCTTCGTCATTGGAAATCCTTGTCTTAGTTGTTGGCTTCTTGGAGTGGTGAAGTCGATGACTTTTCAGTGTCGTGGGTGTCTTGTTCTCTGCGGTGAAGATTGCGTCCCCAGTTCAGGATCACGCCGTCGCGTGTCTTCGGCCCCTCGAGCAGGAAGAGATCCACACCGAGCTGGGCATGGTCGAGAGGGATGCCGGATGATCGCATGAAGGTCATGAGGCTTCGAAGCTCCTGGAGCCGGGACGAGCGGAGCTGTGCGCTGCAGATTCGGTGGAACTTCCGGATCACACCGGGCTCCGGCTCGCCGGCGCTCCCACGACTGATAGCAAGTCGGGCGACTGCGCGCCCCAGCACCACGCCGGGCTGATGCATTGGCGTGCCTTGGGATTGCTGGTGCACTGCATAGAGCACGAGCGCCGCATGGATACTCAACTCTGCTCGGCTGGGGTCATCCCCTCTGCCTTGGAGCTCCTCGGGCAACTCACCCAGCGTCAACTCCCAGAGTTCCGGATCAGTGCCCGGGGAATCGATCGGGGCACGGCGCAACGCCGCCAACGTTTGCAGCGACCTGCTTGTGCGGGCATTGACGTACCCGGCTTGAAGCTTGTGGATCATGTGATGGAGGGTGCTTCGCAAAGCCGGCAAGACGTTCTTGGTTCCGCTCATGATGCTGTCACTTCCTTGTTGGTGGAGGCCGCCATCGGGGTTCGTGCGGCTACGTCGCGCGCGAAAGCGTTCCAGATAGATGCGGCGTCGAGGATCTTGAACCGACTGATGCTGGGGTGAAGCTCTTCGGAGACCCGCCCCCGGAGGGCGTTCGCGCCAGTTTCCGATATCAAGCGATCGCCCTCCTGAAGAATGGTGCGCCGAAGCTGTCGCTGCCAGGCCTCTTCGGCGTCGAGCAAGTTGGCATCACTCGAGAGCTCGACGAACCAGGCGCGATAGATGGGATCGATGGCAGCGTAGGCGGTCACGTAGTGGGACGAATT
>JAAYZP010000114.1 GCA_012514785.1 Propionibacterium sp.
GATCGCCTGGCTGTTCCTCCACCTGCTCTACATCGCCGGCTTCAAGCAGCGCGTGACCACGCTGGTGAGTTGGGCGCTCTCGTTCGTCTCCGACGGCCGGTCGCAGCGCGTCGTCACCAACCAGCAGATGATCGCACGGCTGGCCATCTCGCGGCTGCGGCCCGGCAGCTCCGCCCGGCTGATGCGCGGCGAACAGCCGGAGGACGCCGTCGCGGACGAGTGAATCGGGTGTCGCGCCCGGTGGGTTTCAGCTAGTTTGGTGCGCATGCTTCGAACTGCGCTGCACGGCTTCCGCGACCTCGCACTGCTGCTCGCCCGGATCGCGCTCGGCGTGATCCTCATCGCCCACGGCTGGCGACGCTGGCTGGGCGACGGTATCGAGGCGCAGGTGGAGATCCTGGCCGCCGCGGGGCTGCCCGCGGCCGACGCGCTGGCGTGGCTCGTCGTCGGCTTCGAACTGGCCGGCGGCGCCCTACTCATCTTCGGGCTGGGCACTCCCATCATCGGGCTCGGCGTCCTCGCGCTGAACGTCGGCATCATCCTGATCCGCAAGTTCGACGCCGGGCTCTACCTCTCCGACGGCGGCTACGAGTACAACCTGGCGCTCGCCGCCTTCGGCCTGATCTTCCTCGCCTTCGGCTCCGGCCGGCTCGGCATCGACCACCTCTTCCTCGCGCCCAGGCGGGCCGCCGAGGCGGCAGAAGCCGACGACGGGCCCGTTTCGGCGCCGACGCCCAGCGAACACACCATCTTTCACAGGGAACCCACAGGAGACGCCTAGCATTCACCCAGCCCCGGGTGCGAGAGTGGTTCCATGGCCACCCTCGAACCCCTACGCCGCCCGGACGGCACCCCGATCAAGGTGCTGACCGTCGACGACGAGCCCAGCATCAACGAACTCCTCGCGATGGCCATGCGCTACGAGGGCTGGGACGTGTCGACGGCCACCACCGGCAACGAGGCCGTGGAGATGGCGCGCCAGGTGGAGCCCGACGCGATCGTGCTCGACATGATGCTGCCCGACTTCGACGGCCTCGAGGTGATGCGCCGCATCCGCACGGAGCAGCCCGACGTGCCCGTCATCTTCCTCACCGCACGCGACGGCGTCACCGACCGCATCACGGGGCTCACCGCGGGCGGCGACGACTACGTCACCAAGCCGTTCTCGCTGGAGGAGGTGATCGCCCGACTCCGCGGGCTCCTGCGGCGCAGCGGCGCCACCACGATCCGCCCCGACTCCCAGCTCATCGTCGGCGACCTGATCCTCGACGAGGACTCCCACGAGGTCACGCGCGCCGGGGAGCAGATCCAGCTGACCGCCACCGAGTTCGAGCTGCTGCGCTACCTGATGCGCAACCCCAAACGGGTGCTCAGCAAGGTCCAGATCCTGGATCGCGTGTGGAGCTACGACTTCGGGGGCCAGGCCAACGTCGTCGAGCTCTACATCTCGTACCTGCGCAAGAAGATCGACCACGGCCGCGAGCCCATGATCCACACCATGCGCGGCGTCGGCTACGTCCTGAAGCCTGCGGGCGCATGAAGACGCTCGCTTCCCAGATCCAGTTCCGGGTGGGGATCACCGTGGCGGTGATGGCGACGCTGCTGGCCGGGCTGACGCTCGTGGTGGCGCAGAACCTCCTGGTCAACCAGCTCGACAACGACATCGACTCCATCCCGTTGCGCGTCCAGGGCAGCGGGCCGAGCGTGCGCAACCCCGGCATCCCGCGCGGCACGGTCATCATCGGCCAGGCGGAGGGCACCGTCTTCGCCAGCATCGTCGGCGCCGGGGACGTCAATCGCATCGAGGAGGGCGTCGCGGCCCTGCTCGAGCTGGACCCGGGGCGCCACACGGTGACCATCACCAACCTCGGCGGCTACCGCCTCCTGGTGGAGCGGGGACCCGGCGACGGGGTGCTCGTCGTCGGGCTGCCCACCCGCGGCGTCGACGAGACGATGGCGTGGCTGACCGTCTCCGCCATCGGGATCGCGCTGCTCTCGGTCATCGGCACCCTGCTGGTGACCCGCACGCTGATCGCACGCGCCACCCGGCCGCTGAAGTCGCTCACGACGACGGCGGCCACCGTCTCCGAGTTGCCGCTGGAACGCGGCACCGTCGAGGTCCCCCGCGTGGACATCGAGGGGCTGCCGCCCGAACACGAGGTGGCGCAGGTGGGTTCGGCTTTCAATCACATGCTCGACAACGTCGAGGGCGCGCTGGTGGCCCGCGAGTCCTCCGAGGGGAAGCTCCGCCGCTTCGTGGCCGACGCCTCCCACGAGCTGCGCAACCCGCTCGCCGCCATCCACGGATACTCCCAGCTGGCCGAACAGCACGCGCCGGAGCTCGACGACGACACCGCGCACGCGCTCGGCCGGATCTCGTCGGAGTCGGAGCGGATGACGAAGCTCGTCGGCGACATGATGATGCTCGCCCGCCTCGACGCCGACATGCAGCCCTCGCCCGAGGCGATCGACGCCGTTGAGGTGACACTCAACGCCACCTCAGACGCGCGCGCCTCCGCCCCGGAACACGTGTGGCGCATCGCGGCGCCCGACGAGCCCGTGACCGTCCTGGCCGGGGCCGACCAGCTCCAGCAGATCATGTTGAACCTGCTGGGCAACGCGGCCAACCACACGCCGCCCGGCACCACGGTCGAGGTGGAGGTGGCGCCGTCGGGAACGATCACGGTCACCGACGACGGCCCAGGCATCGCGCCGGAGGTGCTCCCCCACGTGTTCGAGCGCTTCGCCCGCGCCGACGGTGCACGTCGGCACAGCGAGTCGCATGCCACGGGCTTGGGGCTCGCGATCGTGAAGGCGCACGTCGAGTCGTTCGGCGGCAGCGTGGAGGTGGAGTCGCGCCCGGGGC
>JAAYZP010000115.1 GCA_012514785.1 Propionibacterium sp.
ATCTCCTTGGCGATGGAGACGCCGTCGTTGGTGATGGTGGGTGCGCCCCACTGCTTTTCCAGAACGACGTTGCGGCCCTTGGGGCCGAGGGTTACGCGGACGGCGTCGGCGAGCGTGTTCATACCGCGCTCGAGTGCGCGACGCGCCTCGTCGTCAAATTCAATTAGTTTTGCCATAGTCGTAGGGAGTCCTCCCAGGTGCGGGGCTGGTGCCCCAACGGATGATCAGGTTCGGTCGGTGCCAGGTGCCCGCGACGGACGGCCAAGTGCCTCACCCAGACCCGGTAGCACTCGGGGTGGCCGAGTGCTAAGTCCATTCTTAGCACTCGCACCCAAAGAGTGCAAAGATTCAGGCATTCGAAAAGGGAGACTCACGCCGATGGGACGACGACTGCGGGACACCGCGAATCTGCTGAACGGTTCCACCGTACTCGGGATGCTGGTCGGCCTGTTCGGTCGCGGCCGCTTCCGCGGGTACTCGGGGCTGGTCGTCGTGGACCGCGTACGGCTGCCGAAGGTGGTCACGGCGTCGGCGATGACTGTGGGCAGCGTCGTGCTCGTGCCGCGGCGGTCGCTGGAGGAGGCCGTCGCGAGGGTCCCGGAGCTCATGCAGCACGAGGAGGAGCACGCGTGGCAGTACGCGTATTGCTTCGGGCTGCCGTTCCTGCCGCTGTACGGGCTCGCGACGGCGTGGAGCCTCGCGCGGACGGGTGATCGGGCGCGGGCGAATGTGTTCGAGGTGCAGGCGGGC
The DNA here is from genome assembly GCA_012514785.1 of Propionibacterium sp. Taxonomy (GTDB): domain Bacteria; phylum Actinomycetota; class Actinomycetes; order Propionibacteriales; family Propionibacteriaceae; genus Arachnia. The sequence goes on from JAAYZP010000115.1 coordinate 751, forward strand.
TTGGAGACCGGCGGCTACCGCTGAGGGTCGGCTCAGTGGAGGCGGCGGGCGGAGCGCGCGGCCTGGCGCTGGCTGCGCATGCGGCGCAGGCGCTTCACGAGGAGCGGCTTGTAGGCGAGGGCCTCCGGCTGGTCCAGCAGGGCGTTGAGCTGCTGGTAGTAGCGGGCCGAGGAGCAGCTGAAGCGCTCCATGATGGCCTGGTCCTTCGGCACGGTGGACTCGTACCAGCTGTCCTCGAAGTCGAGGATGGCGGCATCACGTTCGGCCAGGTGGGCCGTGGTGAAGGAGAGCGCTTCGGACATACCTTGCAGTCTAACCGACGAACCACAACGGTGTCATTCGTTGTTGCGGAGCCGCGCAGAATGCACCAGGTAGCATTAGGGAGGACGTTTTTTAAGCCTGAGGAGGATCGTCGATGCGCGGCTTGACGGGCACCGTACAGCATTTCGTGTGGGGCGACCGCACGGAGATCCCACGGATCCTCGGCATCGAGCCCGACGGCGAACCCTGGGCGGAGTACTGGCTCGGGGCGCACGCGTCGGGGCCCTCGTCCTTCGACGACGCACCCGGCGAGACGCTGGCCTCCTACCTGTCCGCCAACCCGCATCTCATCGGCGAGCGCAGCGTCGACCAGTTCGGGGCGAAGCTGCCTTACATGATGAAGCTGCTGTCGGCGGCCGGCCCGCTGAGCCTCCAGGTGCACACCACTCGTGACCAGGCGGTCGAGGGGTACGCCAAGGAGACGTTGATGGAGATCCCGTTCGACGACCCTGCCCGCTCCTACAAGGAC
>JAAYZP010000116.1 GCA_012514785.1 Propionibacterium sp.
CTCGCGGGCGAACGCCTCCTGCGCGCGTTGCCGGACTTCGCGCATCGGGCCCCAATGCTTGTACGGGGCGGCGCGAAGCCAGGCCTGGAGCGTCAACTTCGACGCGTCGACACCGCCGACGCCCAGCACCGAGACCGGCTCCAGGATCACGCCCTCGAACTCCGGCTCCTCATGCATGCCCTCGACGGCTTCACGGAGAACGGCGATCGCGCGGTCGGCGTCCTCGTCGGCGGCGACGTGGATGTCGAAGACGGTGGCCGAGGAACCCTGGGAGATGTTGCCGAGCGTGAGCACCTCGCCGTTACGGATGTACCAGAGGGTGCCGCCCATCTCGCGCACCTTCGTCACGCGCAGCGTGACCTCCTCGACCGTGCCGGTCAGCTCCCCGACGACGATGATGTCCCCCACCCCGAACTGGTCCTCCGCGAGCATGAAGATGCCGGAGAGGTAGTCCTTCACGAGCGACTGCGCGCCGAAGCCGAGCGCCACGCCGCCCACGCCGGCCGACGCGAGCAGGGGCCCCATGGGGATGTCGAAGATCGCGAGGACGGTGAACAGGGTGATGACGACGATCGCGATGTCGACGACGTTGCGCAGCAGCGAGGAGAGGGTCCTGACGCGCTGCTCGTGGCGCAGGTTCGGATTCTCGCCGGTGATGCGCTTGCCGAGTTTGCCGAGCGGCTGCGGGGGTTTGGCGAGCAGGAGGGTCTTGACGCGTCGGATCGCGAACATGGCGATCACCCTCACGATGATCGCGATGAGGATGACGGCGCCGGACTGGAGCAGGTTCGTGGTGAGTTCTTCCATCGCCGTCGATGCTACGTGACGTCAGTCGTCAGTCGTGGCCCCGTCCTGGCTCGGTGCGCTCTGCGTCGTCGAGGCGGTCTGCGTCGACGGCGAGGTCTCGGCCGGGGCGTCCTCCGTCGGCGACGCGGGCGGCGGGACAGACTTCGACGACGTCACACTCGTCTGCGGCTCCGGGGTCGAGGCCTCCGGTGAGGGCGGCTGCTCAGGGGTGGGCGACGACGTCGTCGGTTGCTGCGTGGGCTCCACCGGGGTGGGCGAGGGCTGCGGCGTGGACGGCGACGGCCCGGGCGTCGTCGGCTGTTTCGACGGCGAAGGCGACGGGGACGGCGACGTGCTCGTGCCGGGCGGGGTCGTGCCGGGCGGGGTCGCGGCGTCGGAGGGCGACGGTGACCCCGACTCCTCGATCGACGGCGACGGGGAGGGCGAAGGCGAAAGAGACGCGTCGGGCGAGGGCGCGGCGACGTCGAGCATGTCGTCGGTGTGCACGACGATGGGCCCGCCGCTCAGCCAGTTGGACGGGTTGGTGAACTGGCCGTCCGCGAGCACCTCGAAGTGCAAGTGGCAGCCTGTGGAGTAGCCGGTGGTGCCGACGCGGCCGATGGCCTGGTGGCGCTCCACCTCCTGGCCGACGCGGACGCCGGCCGAAGAGAGGTGGGCGTAGTTGGTGCGGACGCGGTGGCCGGCGATCTCGCCGTGGTCGACGGAGACCATGCGGCCGTTGCCCCCTGCCCAACCGACGAAGGTGACACGCCCGTCGGCGGCCGCGCCGATCGGGGTGCCGCAGGAGGCGGCGAAGTCGAGGCCGGTGTGGAGCTTCCAGTAGCGCAGGATCGGGTGGAAACGCATTCCGAACTCGGAGGAGCGACGGCCCTGGACGGGGATCGCGAGCAGTTCGCCGCCGCGGTCGTCGACGAACTCCGGCAGCGCCTGCTCGAGGACCTCTTCGTCGCCGGCCGGCCGGGGTAGGAACGGGTCCTCGCGGTAGACGAAGGCGTCGAAGATCGGGTCCACGCTGGGCGTGGCCACGGGGCTCGGTGAGTCGGGCGCCGTCGGCGGGCTCGACGCCACACTGGGCGGGAGCGAGGCGTCGGGAACTTCATTGGCTTCGGCGACCAGCTCGACCGGGTGGTCGGCGCCGGCGCGCGGCACGGCGGTCACCCCGGGTTCTGGCGCGGAAAAAACGGCGACAGCCCCGACGACGAGCGTCGTCGCTGTCGCTATGGTGACCCCCAGTGTCAAGTGCACGTGCTTATCAAAGCATGAATGGGGGCCAAAAGGTGCGCTCGGGTAATATTGGACAGCGTGCCGAGCCTGAACAAAGCCCAGACCAACGCGATGCGCAATCTGCTGCGCATCGCGCCCATCATCGACGAGCTGGGCGCGCTCTTCCGCGAGGCCGGGCACGAGCTGTACCTGGTGGGCGGCTCGGTGCGCGACGCGCTGCTGGGCAAGCTGGGCCACGACCTCGACTTCACCACCTCCGCCCGCCCCGACGCGACGCAGGCGCTGCTGCAGCGGTTCACCCCGACGACGTGGGACATCGGCAAGGAGTTCGGCACCATCGGTGCGGTGAGGAAGGCCGACGACGTCGAGTGGCAGATCGAGGTCACCACCTTCCGCGCCGACGCGTACAGCACCGGGAGCCGCAAGCCGGAGGTGCGCTTCGGGGACACGATCGAGGGCGACCTGATCCGTCGCGACTTCACCATCAACGCGATGGCGATCGACGTCGCCACCCGCAAGTTCGTCGACCCCTACGGCGGCCTCGACGACCTCGCCGACGGCATGATCCGCACCCCCTCCACACCGGAGATCTCCTTCTCCGACGATCCGCTCCGGATGCTGCGCGCCGCGCGGTTCGCCTCCCGGCTGGGCTTCATGGTGGCGCCGGAGGTGGTGACGGCGATGCGGGACATGGCCGAGCGCATCGAGATCGTGTCCGTGGAGCGCATCCAGGCGGAGCTGAACGGACTGCTGCTCACGGACGAGCCGCGCGAGGGGCTGAACCTGCTCGTCGACACGGGGCTCGCCGACCACATCCTGCCCGAGCTGCCCGCGATGCGGCTGGAGCGCGACGAACACCACCGCCACAAGGACGTCTACGAGCACTCCCTGACGGTGCTGGACCAGGCGATCGAGCTGGAGCGGGCGCGCGGGCACGAGCCCGACATCGTGAACCGGCTCGCCGCCCTGCTGCACGACATCGGCAAGCCGGCCACGCGTCGATTCGAGGGCCGGAAGGTGACGTTCCACCACCACGACGTCGTGGGCGCCAAGATGGCCAGGCGCCGACTGAAGACCTTGAAGTACCCGACGGCGACGATCAACTCCGTCGCGCGGCTGGTCGAGCTGCACCTGCGGTTCCACGGCTACGCGGAGGGCGCGTGGTCCGACTCGGCGGTGCGGCGCTACGTGCGCGACGCCGGCGACGAGCTGGAGCGGCTCCACATCCTCACCCGCGCCGACTGCACCACCCGCAACATGGCGAAGGCGACGAGGCTGCGTCGCGCCTACGAGGAGCTGGAGTGGCGGATCGACGAGCTGGGCAGCCAGGAGGAGCTGGACGCGATGCGCCCGCACCTGGATGGCGAGCAGATCATGGCGACGCTCGGCATCCCACCCGGGCGCGAGGTCGGCGAGGCGTACAAGTTCCTGCTGGAGCACCGGATCGAGCACGGCCAGATCCCCGAGGACGAGGCGAAGGCTCTGCTGCTCGAGTGGTGGGCCGAGCGCGGCTGACAGCCGATCTTCGAAGCGCTCGCCGGCCCTCGTTGCCTATTGATGGTTGAGCTCGCCCGCGACGA
>JAAYZP010000117.1 GCA_012514785.1 Propionibacterium sp.
AGATCATCGAGCGCAACACCACGATCCCCACGAAGCGCTCCGAGGTGTTCACCACGGCCGAGGACAACCAGCCGGCCGTGATGATCCAGGTGTACCAGGGCGAGCGTGAGTTCGCGCGCGACAACAAGTCGCTCGGCAACTTCGAGCTCACGGGCATCCTGCCCGCGCCCCGCTCCGTCCCGCAGGTCGAGGTGACGTTCGACATCGACGCCAACGGCATCGTGCACGTCTCCGCGAAGGACCTGGCGACGAACAAGGAGCAGTCCATGACCGTCACCGGCGGCTCCGCGCTCGCCAAGGACGACATCGACCGCATGGTCAAGGACGCCGAGGCGCATGCCGAGGAGGACAAGAAGCGTCGCGAGGAGGTCGAGATGCGCAACGAGGGTGACGCCCTCGTGTTCCGCACCGAGAAGCTCCTCACGGAGAACGCCGACAAGATCGACGAGGCCACCAAGGCCCCGGTCGAGGAGGCCGTCGAGGCTCTCAAGGAAGCGCTGAAGGGCGAGGAAAACGACGCGGTCAAGGCCGCCGTCGACGACCTCAACACCAAGGCCGCCGCCATGGGTCAGGCGATGTACGCCGCCGCCCAGGCCCAGGCCGCCTCCGAGTCCAGCGAGTCCGACGAGGACACCGATTCCACGGATGGCGCCGAGTCGGCGGATAATGGCGACGACGTGGTCGACGCCGAGATCGTCGAGGAAGAGCCGAAGGAAGATAAGTGAGCGAATTTCGCAACGAGGCCGAGGGTGAGGACAACCTCACCCCGGCCTCGGCCGATGTAGACAATCCCGACGTGGACGGGGCCGAGGTGGAGCCCGACGCGGTCACCGAGCCCCCGGCCGAAGAGACCGATGTGGTGGAGGAGGCCGAGGGCGTGCTGCTCGAGGACACGATCGATTACGAGGCCCTCGCGCAGGAACGCACCGCGGACCTGCAGCGCGTGCAGGCGGAGTACTCCAACTACAAGAAGCGCGTCGACCGCGACCGCGGCCTCGCCAAGCGCTCCGGCGTCGAGTCCGTGATGGCGGACCTGCTGCCCGTGCTGGACGCGATCCAGCTCGCCAGGGAGCACAACGACCTGGCCGAAGGTTCGAAGCTGATCATCGACGAACTGCAGAAGGTCACCGTCAAGCACGGCCTGGCGACGTACGGTGAGGTGGGCGAGCCGTTCGACCCCGCGATGCATGAGGCGCTCATGCAGATGCCGGCCGAGGAGCCCGTGGAGGTCGTGACCGTCACGCAGGTGATCCAGCCGGGGTACGCGCTGCAGGGCCGAGTGATCCGCCCGGCGCGCGTCGCCGTCGCGAACCCGTAACAGGAGGGGTGCATGAGCACGAAGGACTGGATCGAGAAGGACTACTACAAGGTCCTCGGCGTGTCCAAGGGCGCGTCGGCCGACGAGATTCGCAAGGCGTTCCGCAAGATCGCCGCGAAGAATCACCCGGACCGTAATCCGGGCGACAAGAAGGCCGAGGCGCGCTTCAAGGAGGCCTCCGAGGCCAACTCCGTGCTCAGCAACCCCGACCGCCGCAAGGAATACGACGATGCCCGCAGCCTCTTCGGAGGCGGCGGCATGCGGTTCAACCGGCCCGGCGGGCAGGCCCAGAGCGGTTTCGAGGACCTGTTCCGCAACGCCCAGTCCGGTACCGGCGGGATCGGCGATATCTTCGGCAACCTCTTCAGCGGGAGCGGGGCGTCGAAGCGCGCCACCTCCAGGGGCCCGCGCCGCGGCGCCGACGTCGAGGCGAAGGCGACGCTGACGTTCGAGCAGGCCGTCGAGGGCACCACCGTGGCGCTCCAGACGGTCTCCGACAACCCCTGCGCGTCGTGCCGCGGCACCGGCGCGAAAAGCGGCACCCTGCCCCGGGTGTGCCCCGCCTGCGAGGGCTCGGGCATGAAGTCGGCGGACGCCGGC
>JAAYZP010000118.1 GCA_012514785.1 Propionibacterium sp.
AGTGCCGGGCGTCTCCGAGCGCTGGGGAGAACTTCAGAAGACACGAGGATCTACTCTACCCGAATCCGGGGGCCCTGCAGGTTGGCCTAGGTGACGAGCATCATGCCGAACGGATTAGCGCGGCGCGTCCCAGTCCTCGAGCTCACTCGCGCCCAGGGGCTCCAGGAGGGGCGCGACATCGAGGGTGGCCATGCCTGGGAGGAGAGGCTCGTCGAAGGTCCGTTTGCGCGGGGCCACCGGCTGAAGCCGCGCAATTGCTGTCCCGGCGCGCGCGATCACAACCTCCTCACCGGCCTCAGCCCGGTGGAGCAGCTCGGACAGGCGGGTCCTGGCCTCCTGGACATTGACGATCACCCTCATAGCGCCAGCGTGCCATGGTCTGATCGACCTGACCAGCCCATCTCCGCCCCGCTGGTAGCCCGAGCGCGGTGGCTCAGGCGCGGGATCAGACGGGGATCGCCATCTTCTCGAACGCGGAGCGGAACAGCGTGGTCCCCTCCATCCCGGGGAAGCGGGCGACGCGGCGGTCGAGCTTGTCGAGTTCGCCCGCCTGCCCGGAGAACAGGTGGCTCATGACGTGCTGGATCTCATCGTCGTCCATGATCCCGGAGCCCACCGGCTTCCAGACCTTGGTCAGCGCCAGGCGCACCCACTTGCGCGCGCTCTCCGAGTTCTCGAGGCGCTCGCGGGCCTGCGTCGTGTAGAACGCGACGTGGCGGGTCTCCTGCTGCGCGATGCGCTCGAGCAGCGGGGAGAGCGCGGGGTGGTCGGTCATCTTGGACAGCCGGCGGTACGCGGCGACGGCGGACAGCTCGTTGGCCGCGCCCCAGCTCATTTGGACGGCGATGAAGTCGTCGCCGACGAGATTCGAGCCCATCGCCTGCTTCGCGGGCCCGAGCGCCAGCTGCCAGCCGAGCTTGACGCGCTTGGCCTTCAGCTCGTCGTAGTCGACGATGATGCCGTGGCGCGCCAGCACCGCGGAGAGGGCCTCGCCGTGCCAGAACTCCTCGCGGTTCCAGGTGGTCATGAAGCCTCGCGCCTCGTCCTCGCGGTGCGAGCGGGTCACCAGCAGGTCCCGCAGGTAGCACGACGTGTGGTACTCGACGTCGCACATGTAGCGCAGCGAGCGGAGCGTCTCCGTGTCGAGCGGTTCGTCGAGGAACATGTCGAAGTCGAGGTCCTCCCAACGGACCCGGTCGGAGGTCTCCGCGAACTTCTCAAGGTCGAATGCCATGGTGTCCCTTCTTCGAGAGCAGACCCGGCGTGGGTCGGGGCCCGCCGGAGGGTGTGGTGGGGCCGGGGCGGGAGGCGATGACGCGACGGGCCTCGTCGCGGGCCTCCCGGAGGCGGGCGCGATCCTCGCGGGTGCGGAAGATCGACGCCAGCGCGAGGCGCTCGTCGGGGTCGGCCACACCCACGATCCGCAGGGGTCGCCATCCGCGGTGGAGGTGCAGCCGGGCGGCTCGTCGCTCGCCGGCCGAGCGGTGGATGCGGACGGTGGCCTCGAGCCGGAAGAACCGGATGATCTCGTCGCGGCGCTCCACGATCTCCTCGACGACGTGTCGCGCCTCGCCGTCGAGTCGCGGGAGCATGGCGCGGTAGGCGGCCTGGAGCGCCTTCTCCTGGACCCAGAGCCGGACCATCTGGCCGGCGGTCACGCTCTCACCGACGATGTTCGTCCACACGGGCGCCACGAGCGGGAGCCCGCGGTCGACGTAGACGCGCCGCAGCCTGGCGCGGAGCGAGCCGCGACGCAGCGGCTCCGGCAGGGGGCTGCCGTCGGCGGTGAGGAGGTCGCGCACCGCGTGCCCGAGCCACAGCCGCTCGAAGGCCCAGGTGGCGACGAACGCGGTGATCCGCGCCTCGTTGCCCGTCCAGGAGGCCAGGAGCGCCCGGGTGTCCGAAAGTGCCGCGCTCTCGAGTCGCCACAGGAAGGCGAGGTCCTCGCGTTCGCGGCGGCTGCGGAAGTCGACCTCGTCGGCCTGCACGGGGATGCGCCCGCGGGCGTCGCGGGTGTAGGCGGCCACGTCGAATTCGGTCTGGAGGACGATCGGTTGGCCCGGGGAGGAGTGGAGTCGTCCCTCGCGGTGGTGTTCGTCGGTCACCGGCTGGGGGGTGGTGCGGGGCTTGGTGGTCTCGCCCATGCGACCTCTTTCGTTCGTAAGACGTCACGGACACCAGCGACACTAACAGAACGATGGTTCTAGTTCGAGCGCGTTTCCCCAGACGGGACGCCAAACGGCGCCCCTCAGTTGCCCAGCAGTCGTCCCCACGTGAGCTTCGCGACGGTGCCCGTCACCGGGAGCGAATGGCGGCGCTGGAAGTCCTCGACGGCGGCCCTGGTGAGGCGATCGAACTGCCCACTGGCCTCCACCGCGGTGTAGCCGGCGTGGCGCAGCTCGTGCTGCATGGCCCGCACCGTCGCGCCGGAGTCGCCCTCCTTCAGGGTGGGGACGAGCGCCTCCCAGGTGTCGCGGGCCACCTCGCCGCTGATCTCCGGGAAGCCGCCGTTATCGTGCTGCCAGTGCGCGACGGCGTCCTGGGTCTGCCAGCCGAAGTTGCCGGTGTCGGGCAGCGAACCGTGGCCGTCGTCGGCCAGGAGCCGCTGGAGCGTGGTGACGGCCTGGCCGGAGCTGCCGTGCTTCAGGTCCGTGAACTCGCGGGTGGTCACCGCCAGCTTGCTCGTGTCGCCGAGGGCAGCGGCGGCGGATCCGACGTTGTAGTCGTAGAGCTTGTAGGAGCGCATGATGCCGACGACGAGCTCGGTGTAGCGGGGGTCGGTGGCGTAGCCGCCGCGGTGGACCTCGCGGACGAACGCGTCCGGGTCGTCCTGGTGGTCGAACGCCTTGGAGTAGCGCGAGAGGGTGGTGAGGAGTCGGCCGAAGTCGCGCAGCGAGTCGCCGGTGTTGGCGTAGGTGCGGAAGCCCGACACCTTGAGGTAGCGCCGGCCCTGCGAGTCGTACTCGTAGCTCGCGACGTCGGTGCAGCCCTGCTGGAACGGCGACTGCGTGGCGGTGCACTTGATGTTGAAGAGCGTGTTCACCGGGTCCTTGGCCATCGATGAGCGCCCCCAGCCCGTCTCGAGCGCGGCCATGCCGATGGTGACGGAGGCGGGGATGCCGGTGTCGCGCTCGTTCTGCTGCGCGGCGGAGACCAGCGAGTCGATGAAGTTCCGCTGCACGTTGGCGTGCGCCTGCGGTATCGCGAGTGTGGACAGCCCCAACATGGCGGTCACCAGCAAAGCCAGCAACACCCGGATCCTGCGCATGCGTACTCCCTCGATCGAACGACTCGCCCGTGAGGTTAGCGACAACCCTGCAGGGTACGAAAGTCCCTCAACTTGAGGTTGAGATTGCTCGGACGGGATCAGAGCTCCGCGCCGACGATGTTGACCTCCGGCACGAGGCGCACGCCCATGCGCTCCTCGACGCCGTCGCGCACCACGCGCGCCAGGCCGACGAGCTCGGTGGCGCGGGCTCCCCCGCGGTTGGTGAGCGCGAGGACGTGTTTCGTCGAGAGTCCGGCGTTGCCGCGCGTGTAGCCCTTCTCGAAGCCCGAGTGCTGGATGAGCCAGGCGGCGCTGGTCTTGACGAGGCCGCCGGCCGCGGGGAACCGGGGCGCGTCGGCGGGCAACTCTGCGGCCTGTTCCTCCGTGAGGATCGGGTTGGTGAAAAAGCTGCCGGCCGACCAGGTGTCGTGGTCGGCGTCGTTCAGCACCATGCCCTTGCCTGCGCGGATGTCGAGCACGGCGTCGCGCACGACGGCCGATGCCACCCGCTCCCCCACCTGGACGCCCAGGCGCTTGGCGAGCTCGCCGTAGCGCACGGGCGCGGAGAGGCTGCCCAGCTCGAACTGGAACATGACGTCGAGCACGACGTAGCGGCCGGGGTTGCGCTTGAAGATGCTGTTTCGGTACTCGAACCGGCAGTCGCCGGGCATGAAGGTGCGCTGCGCCTTCGTCTCGCGGTCGTAGGTGCGCACCCGGTAGACGTATTCGCCGATCTCGCTGCCGTAGGCGCCGACGTTCTGGATCGGTGTGGCGCCCACGCTGCCGGGGATGCCGGAGAGCGACTCGATGCCCGAGAATTCCTGCTCGACGGCGAAGGCGACGAAGTCGTCCCAGTTCTCGCCCGCGCCGACGGTGACCACCGCACCGCCGCAGGTGCTGACGTCGCCGCTGACGCCCGTGTTGGCGACGAGCACGACGGTGCCGGGGAATCCGTCGTCGGGGATGAGGACGTTGGAGCCGCCGCCCAGGATGAGCAGCGGGGTGCCGGCGGCGTCGGCCTCCTGCACGAGCTCGACGAGTTCCTCGGCGGTGCGGGCCACCTCGAAGCGCTCCGCCTCGCCGCCGACGCGCAGGGTGGTGTGGTCGGCCAGCCTGGTGGAGGCGGGTGCGCGGACGTCGTCGCCTGCCCGCCCCACATGCTCGACGGCGCAGGCTGCGCCGTGCACGTGGACGCCGCCGTCAGGCAACACGCACCTCCGCGCGGGCGGCGCCGAGCACGGCGTCGTTGCCGCAGGTGGCGGTGAGCGTGAGCTTGGCGACGCCGCCGTCGATCTCGGCGACGGTGGCGGTGTAGACCACTTCGACGCCGTCGTCGGTGTCGGGCACGACGACGGGGCGGGTGAAGCGCACGAAGTAGCTGAGCACGCGGGCGGGGTCCTCGACCCAGTCGGTGACCACCCGCAGGCCGGCGCCCATCGTCCACATGCCGTGCGCGACGACGCCGGGCAAACCGATGGCCCGGGCGTGGCGGTCGGAGAAGTGGATCTCGTTGAAGTCGGTGGATGCGCCGGAGTAGCGCACCACCTGCGAGCGGGTCACGCGCACGCGGAGCTCTCTGCTGTCGCCGACGTTCATGCCGCCTCCTCCTTGGTGTGCATCAGGGTGGAACGCGCGGAGCAGACGGGTTCGCCGTCGACGGTGAGCTCTACGAGGATCGTCACCATGTCCATCGTGGAGCGGTTGCGGACGCGTTCGATGCCGAGCTGCGCCACCACCTCGTCGCCCGCCTTCAGCGGACGGTGGAAGTCGAAGTGCTGGTCGCCGTGCATGGTGCGGTTGAGAGAGAGGCCCAGCTCTTCGTCGTCGAAGAGCGCGCCCCACGCCTGGGCGGCGATGATGGCGGCGAACGTGGGCGGGGCGATGGCGTCGTCGGTGAAGTAGGCGGGGTTGTCGTCGCCGAGCGCGACGGCGAACTCCTCGATCTTCGCGCGGCTCACCGTGTACGGCGGTGCCGGCGGGAAGTGTCGACCCACGTGTTCAGGGGTAATCGGCATGGGGCAAGGCTACCGTCTGCGCACTTGCTGCAACGAAAACGACCACCCCGGGAAGAGGTGGTCGTTTCGAGTGCGTCTTGGTCAGCGGGTCTCGCGGTGCGCCTGGTGGGTGCGGCAGCGCGGGCAGAACTTCTTCAGTTCGAGACGATCCGGCGTGTTACGACGGTTCTTCTTGGTGATGTAGTTGCGCTCCTTGCACTCGGTGCAGGCAAGCGTGATCTTCGGACGGACGTCCGAGCCCTTCTTGGCCATGATGACTCCTCATTTGCTCTGCGCGCGGTGCGCGGGTTGCCGACAATGAACTTGGGTGACGAGAGCGGGACTTGAACCCGCGACACAGCGATTATGAGCCGCTTGCTCTACCACCTGAGCTACCCCGTCGAGTGTGTTCCTTCTTGCGAAAGAACAGAGCCCCCATGCGGAATCGAACCGCAGACCTTCGCCTTACCATGGCGACGCTCTGCCTACTGAGCTATAGGGGCCAGCGACGAACAAAGATACACGAATAGCGCGAGGGCCACCAAATCCCGTCCGACGGCGCCCGATCAGGCGCGCAGCGCGGCCATGGCGGCGTCGAGTGCGGCCTCGTAGAGACGCTCGCGTTCGTCGGCGCTGAGGTCGTGCGCGTGGTCCTTCAGGTGGTCCGAGACGGTGAGCGCTGTGAGTGCCTCGCGGCCGGTGCGGGCGGCGGCGAAGTACAGCGCTGCGGCCTCCATCTCGACGGCGAGGGCGCCGAGGGATTCCAGCGCCGGCGTGATGTCGGCGCGCGGGTGGTAGAACTGGTCCGAGGTGAACACTGGCCCGACGTGCACCTTGCGCTCCGCGCCGCGCGCCTGCGCGACGGCTGCCGCGAGCATGTCGAACGAGGCGCCGAACGAGAGCGAGACGCCGGGGAGCGTCGTCGTGGCGAGGCTGGAGTCGGTGTGGGCCGTCGTCGCGATGACGACGTCACCCACGGCCACGTCCTCCTGGATCGCGCCGCAGGTGCCGACGCGGCAGATCCGCTGGACGCCGTACTCGCGGTAGAGCTCGGTGGCGTAGATGGACATCGACGGCACGCCCATGCCGGAGGCCATCACGGTCATCGCGGTGCCGTCGTGGGTGCCGGTCCAGGCGCCGATGCCGCGCACGTCGGAGACGAGGGCCACGTCGTCGAGGCGTTCGCGGGCGATGCGCTCGGCCCGCTTCGGGTCGCCGGGCATGATGACGAGTTCGGCGATCTCGCCGGGGCGTGCCGAAATATGGGGCGTGGGCATGGGTTACCTCCAGAGACGTTTCAGCCCCGGATCAATCCGATCCGGGGCTGGAGTGGCAGATGTTGGATTCGAACCAACGAAGACAATGTCGACGGTTTTACAGACCGCTCCCTTTGGCCGCTCGGGCAA
>JAAYZP010000119.1 GCA_012514785.1 Propionibacterium sp.
CGGCCCAGCATTGCCGAGAAGTGCCCACGGACGGAGCGCCCGGTGTGGACAACCCTCACGAAGGGCCACTTTATAACGATTTGATAACGGCAAATCGCGCTGAAACACACCTCCGTCCACAGCCTCGCAGCAGGGACCGGGAAACTGTCCACAAGTTGTCCACAGGCTGTCCACAAGCCTTCCCACAGAGCGCCGCTGTCAGTGGTGCCTGGCATCTTGGGCCATGCCCTACCCTGATGGGCGGATGGAGGTCGGCAATGTCAGAGGGCGATTACGATCGCACGCCTCCCCAGGATCTCGAGGCCGAACAGAGCGTCCTGGGCGCGATGATGATGAGCAAGGACGCCATCGCCGACGTCGTCGAGGTGGTGCGCGGCAGCGACTTCTACCGGCCGAGCCACGAGATCATCTACGACGCCATCATCAACCTCTTCGGGCGCGGAGAACCCGCAGACCCCATCACGGTGGCGGGCGAGCTGGGCAAGCTGGGCGAGCTGCAGAAGGTGGGCGGCCCGGTCTACCTGCACGACCTGCTCGCGACGGTGTCCGTCGCCGCCAATGCGATCTACTACGCCGAGCTCGTGCGCGAGAAGGCGGTGCTGCGTCGGCTCGTGAACGCGTCGATCCGGATCGCCCAGCTCGGCTACCTGGGCCAGGGCGACGTCGACAAGATCGTCGACGAGGCGCAGCAGACGCTCTACGAGGTCACCGACAAGCGCGCCAGCGAGGATTACCGCAGCCTCGGCGAGCTGATGGAACCCACCTTCGACGAGCTCGAGGCGATCCAGAGCTCCGGCGACGCGCTCGCTGGCGTGCCGACGGGCTTCGCGGAGCTGGACCGGCTCACCAACGGCCTCCACCCCGGCCAGATGGTGATCGTCGCGGCTCGGCCGGGCGTGGGCAAGTCGACGTTCGCGCTCGACATCTGCCGGGCCGCCGCCATCCACCACAACCTGGCCACGGCGTTCTTCTCGTTGGAGATGAGCCGCACGGAGATCGTGATGAAGGTGCTCGCCGCCGAGGCGAGCGTGCACCTCGGCCGGCTGCGCGGCTCGGGCCGGATGGACGAGGCCGACTGGCAGCGCGTCACGGACAAGGGCGTGATGCTGACGGACAAGCCGTTCTTCATCGACGACTCCCCCAACCTCACGATGATGGAGATCCGGGCGAAGGCGCGCCGGCTGAAGCAGCGCAACGACCTCCAGATGGTGGTCATCGACTACCTGCAGCTGATGAGCTCGGGCAAGAAGGTGGAGTCGAGGCAGCTGGAGGTCTCGGAGTTCTCGCGCCAGGTGAAGCTGCTCGCCAAGGAGCTGGAGATCCCCGTCATCGCGCTCTCGCAGCTCTCGCGCAACACGGAGCAGCGCAAGGAGGGCGTGCCCCAGCTCTCGGACCTGCGCGAGTCGGGTTCGCTGGAGCAGGACGCCGACATCGTGCTCATGCTGCACCGCCCGGAGATGTACACGCAGAACCCCACCGATGAGGAGCGCGGGCAGGCGTTCTTCCACGTGCTCAAGCACCGCAACGGCGAGACCGGCCGCATCGACGCCCTTTTCCAGGGCCACTTCAGCCGGTTCACGAATCCCCCTATCGGATAGCACTCCCCCGGGGCGATAATGATCCCCTCCAACGTGAGGGGGTCCCGATGCGTCCCGTCAGCTACTCCATGGGCATGTCCGCCGACGGCTACGTCGTCGGCCCTGACGGCTTCGACTGGGCCGTCCCCGACGACGAGGTCTTCCAGCACCACACGGACGAGATCCGCGAGGTGGGCGTCCACCTGCTCGGCCGGAAACTCCACCACACGATGCTCTACTGGGAGACCGCGGAGGAGGACCCCGAACTCGACGACGCCAACCGCACCTGGGCGAGGCTCTGGAAGGCGCTGCCGAAGGTGGTGCTCTCCTCGACGCTCACGGAAGTGGAGGGCACCAACACCCGGCTCTCCACCGTCGGGCTGGAGGCGGAGATCCGGCGGTTGCGCGAGGAGCCTGGCGAGGGCGTGATCGCCATCGGCGGGGCGACGCTGGCAGCCGCCGCGGCCGGGCTCGGACTCATCGACGAGTACCGGATCCTGATCTACCCGGTGCTCGTGGGCGGCGGCCTGCCGTACTTCGCGCACGACCTGCGCCGGGTGGAGCTCGAGCTGCTGGAGACCAGGACGTTCGCGTAGCAGGTCGTGTACCTCCGATACCGCGTGGTGCGCAAGGCTCCTCCTGATCCCCCGTTCAGCACACGCTCGTCGGACCTCGGCGTCACGGACATCGACCCGGTCAAGGCGCTCGGCATCGCTGCGGAAATGGAGGATGACGAGATCGCCCGGAAGATGCGTGCCGCCAAGTGATGAGTAGGCTCCGAAGCACTTGCTGGTTGAGCTCCCGGCGCGACGCGGTCCCTGAGCTCCCGCGTGAGGAACGAACCCGCGATGGTCGAAGGATCGAAACCGCCCCGGACCCCGGCAGGGACCAGATCCCAGCGACCGCTGAGGATGATTTCGACCAGCCGACAGCTCCTTCCCTTCGACCATCGTGCAGCGACTTCGTCGCGGCACGAGCTCAGGAACCGCCTTTCGCGGGCTCGTAC
>JAAYZP010000120.1 GCA_012514785.1 Propionibacterium sp.
CTTCTTCCTGGAGCACTGCCATCTGACTGCCGACGTCCTCCACGCAGCGCGCGGCTACGTCGAGCCGGAGCTCGAAGACCGAGAGATCCCTCTGACGCCGCAGGTGCTCAACCGGCTCATCGAAGTGATGGCGGATGCACAGGTCGGCGACACGAGCTTGGTGGACTTGTATGCAAACAAGGGCACTGCCGATCCGGTCATGATCGCCTTCACCCTTGAGGCGCGTGACTTCGAGCGCAATACTCTCCTCCCGGATACCTGGGTGATCGTCACGGATGACAAGGCGGTTACAGCAGCCGCTGGATGCTTTGGGCTTGATGTCATCTCAAGCAGTGAGTTTCGGCAACTGTTTCCCTGATTCCTCTTGTGCTCGCGGCAGAGCCGCGCCGGGTAATCCCATGAGGACCCGGCTGCGCCCGCAAGCGCCGATTCACCCGAGCACGGCTGCGAGGGTGCGCCGGGTCCTCCCCGACACCAAGGAGGACCACCATGGCCTGGACAACGATCCGCACCGCCGTCACGCTCGACCTGCCAGCCTTCACCGAGCCGGTCGAGATCCACCACGACCCCGCGCAGCACGCCCTGCTGGCCCTGGACCCCGACACCGGAGAGTCCGAGGTCCTGACCACCCGCCTGCCCGACTTCCCGCTGCTGCCCGACGAGGCCGTCGTCAAGGACTGGTCCGAGCGCAGCGGGCTGGCCCGCGCCCTGTCCGAGGCAGGCATCGTCGAGCTGCTCGACGCCATCGCCGTCGGCCCGTTCGCATCCACTGCGCACCGCGTGCGCGTGCTGACCGCGGGGGATGCAGCATGAGCACGGCGACTCCCACGGACATGTGTGCTCCCCGGGTGTGGCTGGCATGCCTGGCCTGCTGCTACAACGACGGGGCCCTGGTGGGCCGGTGGGTCGACTGCACCGACGTGGAGGGCGTCACGCTCGCCGACCTCCACGAGGGCTCTGGGAGGCCGTACGCGGCCTGCGAGGAGGTCTGGGTGCTCGACCATGAGTTCGTGCCCGTCGAGGGCGAGTTCGGACCTCTGGAGGCCGCCCAGTGGGGCGAGTGCTTCGAGGAGGTCGGTCCTGAGCAGTGGCCCGCTGTGTGCGCGTGGGTCCGGTCCGGGATGCACGTGACCGAGGGGACCGGCGACCTGCCCTCGCTGCCAGACTTCGAGGAGCGCTACTGCGGTCACTGGGAGAGCTTCCGGGAGTACGCCGAGCAGCTCGCCGACGACACCGGGATGATGACCGGCTGGCCGGAGGAAGCCGTGCGGTACTTCGACTGGGCGGGATGGACCCGTGATCTCGCGTTCGACTTCACCGTCGTC
Organism: Propionibacterium sp.; assembly: GCA_012514785.1. Taxonomy (GTDB): domain Bacteria; phylum Actinomycetota; class Actinomycetes; order Propionibacteriales; family Propionibacteriaceae; genus Arachnia. The sequence continues at coordinate 1,326 of JAAYZP010000120.1, forward strand.
GACGCCCCGGCGGTCGAGGGCTACGGCGTGTACGTGTTCCGAGACCTGTGAGCTGCTCAGACGAGCTTGGAGGCTCTTCGCGGTTCGTGGTGAATGTCCTGCTTTGATTCGCATCCGGCGTTCACACCGCTCTCAGGGCGGCGCTGCTGGGACGGACACGCGGCATCGCACCGCTCCACGCCTGTTTCTCACTTTGGTCGATACCGGGGCGCAAAGCGGGCCGTGGCGATGAACAACGCTATCGCGCAACAGCTCGGCTCGAAGTGAACCAATGTCACGCTTTCACCGCGCGCAAGAAGTTGGGTTGTGATCAGTCGATGGGGGCGTGCCAAGGTGTAATGAAACAGCGCGATGATCGAATCCTTTTGCATCGCCTTAGAGACCGAACCCTACGACAGCCGGAAATGGCCGCCCAGGGGCTAAGGCACGACGTGAAGTGACCCAGTGGTCTGAGATTATCGATGACCGCCGTCGGCGGCAAATCACCGGGATGCTCGACCAAGGCGGGGCGGTTTAGGTTCCCCGCCTCGGTCGCGCCGTCGTTACTGAACGTTCTGCGTCAGGGAAGACCTATTGACCTTATAGATCGCCTTGAAGGTGGCCGAGAATTTGACAGGACCACCTTTGATGATGGCAGAAAAGGTTCCCTTACTATGCAGGTTCAGGCTGCCGGAGAAATACGAGTAGTTGGCACTCCAACTGAACGCGCACACTCCGGTTTGATACGAGCTTCCTCGGAGGCTCTTCGATGTGACTCTGTAGTTTGTCACCGTAGCTCGAAAATCCTGTTTTATCCAACA
>JAAYZP010000011.1 GCA_012514785.1 Propionibacterium sp.
CGAACCCGACGAAGCTGATGCCGAAGCCCGCCACCGCGGCGGCGGCGAAGAACGGGTAGAACCTCCGCGGCTTGCCCGCGGACAGGCGACGGCCGAGCGAGTAGTACTGCCCGATACAGGTGCTGTAGATCATCAGGTAGATGATCCACACCATCACCTGCCCGAAGGCGGGGTGGATCGCGTTGATCATCGCCAGGGTCGGCACCGAGACTCCGACGACCTGGTCGAAGCTCAGCAGCAGTCCCGTCGAGAGCATCAGCAGCAGCGCGGTCAGCAGGAGGCCGCCGGCCAGACCGCCCCAGCCCGCCTCCTTCGGGTGCAGGTAGCTGCCGCCGATCACGAGCACCATCGAGACCGCCGTGATGAGCACGAGGCCCGCGTAGTTGATCGCCGAGAGCCACCACGGGGAGATGGGGGAGGGCTCGCTGCGCGCGAGCTGGTCGAGCGCGTCGAGGTCCACCGGCAGCTGGGTGAGTGCGAAGGCGAACGCGGCGACGATCGCGACGATGACCACCGGCGTGACGTAGCCGATCACCTGGGTGACGCGATTGACGTCGAGCAGCCCCGTCAGCAGGACGAGCACGAGCATGATGGCCGAGCCGAGCCACACGGGCCAGCCGAACTGCTGCGCCATCGTCGACCCGGCGCCGGCCATCATCACGAACCCGAGCGCGAAGACCGTCACGGTGACGCAGACGTCGAGGAACGTGGCCACCACCTTGTGGGTGAGCGAGTTGAACACCCGGGAGTGGCTCTGCGCGCGGAAGTACGAGCCGAGCTGCAGGATCACGAGCCCCGTCACGGAGATGATCGCGCCGGCGAGCAGCACACCCCAGATGCCGTCGGTGCCGAACGACATGAAGTACTGGACCGTCTCCTGGCCTGTGGCCATGCCGGCGCCCACCATGAGGCCCGTGAACGCGAGTGCGATCAGGATGATTCGTTTGATCATGGGTGTCCACCTTCCGGGGGACTCACTGTAACGGCGCAGAGTGCCAGGTCCGCGCGGTCACATGGCCATGAGGAGCACGAAGAACACGAACACCATGACCACGGCGACGGTGCCGCCGACGATGCCGAACAGGCCTGCCAGCCCCTTGCTCTGCTGCTGCACGTGGCCGATGGAGCCGCTCGTGAACTGGTGGTACGGCGCGGCGTAGAACACGGGGACGTGCTCGCCGGGGCGCACCATCACGTCGAGCGCCGCGTGCCCGTACCGGCGCATCCACACGCCGTGGATCTCGATCCGCACCGGGCCGGCCGGGACGACGATGGGCTGCCGGCCGTAGCGGCTCACCACGCGGTGCCCGTTGACGACCACGGTGGGCACGATCATGTTCGAGGTCCACTCGCTGCCCTGGATGGTGAGGTCGAGCACGCCCGTGGGCACCGGCGCGTGGTGCTGCGGTGCGGGCGGGTACACCGGCTGGGGCCGGTACGGGCGCTCGGGCATCTGATCCACGTCGGGGACCCTACCTCTGGGACGGGGTCACGCCCGCGGTTCGCGGCCTGCGGGTTGGGTGGGTTCGGGGAGCAGCGGGGACGCCTCCCTCAGCGGCGCGACCGCAGGTGTCCCGCGGGCGACGGTGAGCCTCGCACCGTCGACGATCACGTCGATGGGGTCGTCGTCGGAGAGCATCGAGACCGTCGTGCCTTCCGACGTCGTCTCCACCCGCAGCAGCCGGCCCCGCCACCGGAGGCGGTAGGCCGTGCGGCTGAGGGCTGTGGGGAGCAGCGGGGCGAGTTCGAGGTCGTCGCCGTCCTCGCGGAGCCCGCCGAGCCCGGCCGCGAGCGCCAGCCAGGTGCCGCCCACCGACGCGAGGTGCAGGCCCCGCTCGGTGTCGCCCTGGATGTCCTTGATGTCCACCAGCGCGCTCTCCCGGAGGTAGCGGAGGCTCAGGTCGGGGTGCTGCGCCTGCGCGCACACGACGGCCTGGACGCTCGCCGACAACGACGAGTCGCGGACGGTTCGCGCCTCGTAGTAGTCGACGTTGCGGGCCACCTCCTCGTCGGTGAAGTCCTCGCGGCACCACCACAACGCCTGCACGAGGTCGGCCTGTTTGACCACCTGGCGACGGCAGAACTTCGCGTAGTGCTGGTGGTCCTGGACCGGGTAGGAGTCCTGTTTCTCCTCGAAGCGCCACTCGCGGTAGGTGGTGAAGTTGTGGTTCGCCGGGTGGACGCGGTGGTGCTCGTCCCAGGGGATGTGCACGGCCGCAGCGATGCCTCGCCACCGGGCCACCTCGTCGGCGTCGACGCCCAACGTTCCCGCCTCGTCGGGGTGCAGCTCGCACGCGTCCGCCGCGCGCAGGAGGTTGCGTCGGGCCATGAGGTTGGTGAACACGTTGTCGTCGACGACGCCCGTGTACTCGTCCGGGCCCGTCATCCCGAGCAGGTGCCAGCCGCCGTCTGCGTCCTCGTGACCCATCGACACCCACAGCCGAGCCGTCTCGACGAACACCTCGATCCCGCCGAGCGGCTGCAGCCCGTCACCCGTGGCGTTCGCGTGCAGCCAGAAGGCGCGCGAGATGTCGGCGTTGACGTGCATCGCGGCCGTACTGGCCGGCCAGTAGGCGGAGACCTCGTGGCCGTCGATGGTGCGCCAGGCGAACGTCGCGCCCCGCAGGTCGAGCACCTTCGCGCGCTCGCGGGCGGCGTCGAGGGTGGAACCGCGCCACCGCAGCAGCCGGGCGGCGGCGTCGGGCTCCAACAGGGAGAGTGCCGGCACGACGAAGCCCTCGACGTCCCAGAACGTGTGCCCCGAGTAGCCGAGCCCGCTCAGCCCCTTCGCGCCCAACGGGGCGTCGTCGATGCAAGCGGTGCTGGTGAGCAGGGTGAAGACGTTGTAGCGCAGCGCCTGCTGGAGCTCGTCGTCGCCGTCGACCTCGACGTCGGCGATGTGCCAGCAGCGGTCGAGCTCCTCGCGCTGGGCGGCGGCGATGCCGTCGAAGCCGAGGTCGATGCCGGAGTCGACGACGGCGCGAGCCTGCTCGAGCAGGGAGTCGGCGCCCGTCTCAGGCGACCAGACGTGGGAGAAGACCTTGTCGATCCGCAGCAACCCGCCCTCGTCGAGGTCGGCGGTGACGGCGGTGACGACGTGGTCGTCGGAGACCGCCTCCGTGCTCATCGCGCGGTGTCCGGTGACGACGTGCTGGGCCGCGGCCGCGACGCCGATCCCGGTGCGGTGCGTGCGCGCTGTGAGCGAGCCGCCGGAGTCGTCGGCGTGGATGTCGAGCATGTGGAACGGGTGGTCGAGGGCGTCGGCCACGCGCGGGTCGTCGTTGTCCACCTCCGGTGGGCTCGCGCCCAGCACGAGCTCGGAGCGCACGACGACGTGGGCCGGGCCGTCGAGTGCGCGCACCTCGTAGCGCACGGCCCCCAGCGATCGCTCCCTGAGCGAGACGAGGCGCCGGGAGGTGAGCCGCATCGTCGTGCCCGAGGGGGTCGTCCACTCCATGACCCGCTCGAGGATGCCGGTCCGGAGATCGAGCGTGCGGCGGTGCGCGCTCGGCTGGGCGGTGCGCGCGTCCACGGGAACGCCGTCGACCACGAGCCTCAGCGGCGTGGTGTCGGCCACGGCGATCATCGCCTGACCCTCCTCCGGGTGTCCGTAGCCGGTCTCCGGGTACGCGAGCGGGTGGGTCTCATGCACGCCCGCCATGAAGGTGCCGCGGAAACCGTGCGGGTCCACCTCGTCGAGCGTGCCCCGGATGCCCAGGTAGCCGTTGCTCAGGCTGAACAGCGATTCCGAGGCGGGCAGCGCCTCCAACGAGACCCGCGGTTCGTGGATCCGCCACGGGTCCACGTCGAGTGTCGGAGTGGCCATGATCGGCGCTCCTTCCGTCGGGGCGCCCGTGTGCGCCCAAGTCACGAATCTACCCGCCGAACCGGTCGCACCCACGGCCCGATTACGCTGTGGGGGTGGAAATCCGACGATGTCCCTGCGGCGGCGGCGCACTCGCCGAATGCTGCGGCCCCTACCTCTCCGCCGCGTTGCTGCCACCGACGGCGGAGGCGACGATGCGTTCCCGGTACAGCGCCTTCGCCACCGGCAATGCCGAGCACCTGTTCCGCACCTGGCACCCGCGCACCCGGCCAGCCGTGCCCATCGAAACCGGCGACGGCTGGCTCGGCCTGGAGGTCGTGGACGTGGTGGCCGGGGATGAGGGCGATTCGACCGGGGTCGTCGAGTTCGTCGCCCACAACACCGATGGCGACCTGCGCGAGCGCTCCCGTTTCGAGAAGCGCGGCGGGCGTTGGTTCTATCTCGACGCAGAATCACGCTGAGATCGTGGACAATGGTGGCATGTCGCACCAATGGCTGTCCGTGACCGTCGAACTCCTCGGCCGCCCCGGCCGCGAGCTGTGGCCCGCGCCAGCGCGGGTGTTCCTCGTCGGGCCCACCCACACGCTCCAGGACCTCGCCGAGGCCATCGACGTCGCCTTCGCACGCTGGGATCTTGCGCACCAGCGGCTCTTCACCCTGCCCGACGGCGCCACGTACGCCGACGACGCGATCGCGACGTTGCCCGTGGCCGAGGTCGCACCGCCCGGCACGGAGCTCCGCTACACCTTCGACCTCGGGGAGCGCTGGCTCCACAGCGTCGTCGTTGACGCCGAGACGGTCGACCCGTCGGAGGAACTCGAGACCCTCCCGGCAGCGCCCGTCGCCTACCGGGGTTGGGGCGTGATCCCCGACCAGTACGGGCGGCGGTACGAAGATGACGACGGCACCGCGTCGCCCCCGTTGCGCCCGACGCAGTCCCACCCGATGCTCGATCCCGCGTGGCCAGCGCAGCCCGAGCCGCAGGTGGACGCGGACGAGGTGCGTGGCGCCGTCCACTCGCGGGACGTGGATCGCTTCCTCGCCGCGGTCGTCGGTCACAAGCTCGACGGCGCGCTGCAGCAGGTGGGCGCGGGCCTCCCGATGGCGCTCGAACAGCGCCGTGCAGCGGCCGAGCCGGTGGCGCGCGAGGTCATCGCGCGACTGCGCGAGCGCGGCGACCTCGGCGACGACATCCTCGGCGACGATCTGCAGGCGATCCTCGACGGCGCACCCCTGGCTGGGCGCGGCGTGGTCGTCGACCTGGACGAGGTCAGCGACGTCCTGGGATCGGGCAGCCAGGAATCCGGGCGCTCCTTCCTGGACCTCACCACAGGCGAGGCGATCCCCGGGTGGATGACGGACGAGTACATGGCGGGCGACGGCGCCGTCGATGTCGAGGAGGAGCCCGGGCGCTGGATCTACCTGTACAACTTCAGCGCCCGCATCCTCTGGGAGGACATGGCGGACTTCGCCGCGGGGGAGACCGATCCGGAGCTGCGTGACCGGATCGAGGGGGCCCTGGAGGGACGCGGTGCATTCCGTCGCTTCCGGGGAGTCGTCTACGACGACGGCGTCCTGCGCGAACGTTGGCGCCGGTTCTCGGCCGAGCGGAGCTACGGCAGGGTGCGCGACCTCCTGGCGGACGAGGGGATCCGGGCGGTCTGAGTGGCCGGTTCAAGGCCGTGAGGCGCACGGTCAGCGACCTGCCTCCAGGGGAGGGGCCGTCGAAGCCCGGATGATGAGCTCCGGCTCGATCGGGGGCAGGTCCCCGGCGGGCTCCGCGCCCTCGATCTCGCCGATCACCCGACGGGCCGCCGCCATCCCGACGGCTTCGA
>JAAYZP010000121.1 GCA_012514785.1 Propionibacterium sp.
CGGCCGAACGCGTGGGCGGCCTCGACGACGGCCCGGTAGCCGGAGATGTTGGCGAGCGAGCTGAGGGCGTCGAGCGCCTGGGCCCGGGAGGTCCGGGGCACCATGTCCATGCTGAGCGCCGTCACACCGGCGTCGGCGAGTTGTTGTGTGAGCTCCGGGTTCTGCCGCGGAGCGAGGAACGTAATCAGTGCGGCGCCGCTGCGGAGCTTGCCGATCTGTGCACCGGTGGGTTCGTTCACCGCGAGGACGATGTCCGACCCCCACGGGTCGTCGACGATGGTGGCGCCCGCCTCCACGTAGGCGGCATCCTCGAACGATGCTAGTTTGCCCGCGCCGGCTTGGACCACGACGTCGTAGCCAAGCTTGCGGAGCCCTTCGACAGACTTTGGTGTGGCCGCGACGCGCGCGTCACCGACCTCCCTGGGTACTCCAATTTCCATATGGCAAACGGTATCTGGCCCATGATTGAAGATTGCACCGGGGTCGAGTTCAGAGGACTCTCACGTAATTCGCCGTCGTCACGGCGCCCCGCGCAGGCGGCGGAGCGCGTCCGTGGCGACCTCGACGTCGTGCGTCACCCAGAAGTCGGGCATGGAGGCGCGCAGGAATGAGCCGTATCGGGCGGTGGCGAGCCGCGGGTCCAGAACCGCCACGACGCCCCGGTCGGTGCCGCGGCGGATCAGCCGGCCGGAACCCTGCGCCAGCAGGAGGGCGGCGTGCGTGGCGGAGACGGACATGAACCCGTTGCCGCCCGCGTCGTCGACGGCCTGGCTCCGTGCGCGCATCAGGGGGTCGTCCGGGCGCGGGAAGGGGATCTTCTCGATGATCACCAGCTGGCACGTCTCGCCGGGCACGTCGATGCCCTGCCACAGCGACAGCGTGCCGAACAGGCTCGTGTCGGGCTCCTCGATGAAGCGCCGGGTGAGTTCGGGCAGCTGCGCGTCCCCCTGGCAGAGGATCGTGTTGCCGGGCAGCGCGCGTCGGACGTGTTCGGCGGCCTGCTCGGCGGCACGGCGCGACGCGAACAGCCCGAGCGTGCGCCCGCCGGCGGCCCACACCAGCTCGGCGATCTGGTCCTTGACCTCCTCACTCATGCCGTCCCGGCCGGGCCTGGGGAGGGTGCGGGAGAGGTACATGATGCCCTGGGACTTGTAGTCGAACGGGGAGCCGACGTCGACGCCCTCCCATTCCAGCTCGGAGGGGACCAGCCCGACGGTGCGGGCCACGGGCTCGAAGCCGCCGCCGAGCGAGAGCGTGGCGGAGGTGAGGATCGTCGTCGACTCGGAGAAGACCTGGTTGCGCAGCAGCCCGGCGACGTTCAGCGGCGCGACGTGGGCAGCGCGCCCCATCACCTCGGACTCGCTCACCCACACGACGTCGGCGTCGGCGAGCGCCGCGATCCGGTCGGCGACGTCCATCAGTTCGCGCACCGCACCCGTCGCCTGCGAACGTTCGGCGTCGTCCTTGTGCTGTCCGAGGGCGGAGGCGACCTTGCGCGCGACGTCGCGCACGACGGCGGCCGCGTAGACGATCGGGGCGCCGGTGGATTCGACGCGCCCCACCTCGGACTCGTCGAGCGCCTCGCGGAACTCGTCGGCGCTCTCGAGGAAGTCGACGCCGAGGTCGTCGTTCACCCAGTCGAGGACGCGGCGCGCCGTGCGGTCGATCAGGCCCGGGGTGAGTTCGTCGGTGGCGGCGTTGGTGATGCGTGCGACGAGCTCGTGGGCCTCGTCGATGATGACGGCGTCGTGTTCGGGCAGCGCGGTGCGGCCGTGCATGGCGTTGATGGCGAGCAGCGCGTGGTTGGTGACCACCAGGTCCGCGTCGCGCGCGATCTCGCGGGAGAGCTCGACGCGGCACTCGGCGAAGAACTGGCAGCTGGAGCCGAGGCATTCGCGGGTGGGGATCGACACCTGGCTCCAGGCGCGGGCGGTGTGCGCGGGCGCGTCGTCGCGGTCGGCGACGGTGCCGCGCTCGACCTCCTCCTCCACCCATTCCCGGAGCGCCAGCACCTCCGCGCCGAGCTGGGTGGTCTCGCCGATCAGGGCCTCCTGCTGCCCGTCCGAGCCCGACCGGGACCGGTGGAGGCAGGCGTAGTTGGTGCGGCCCTTGAGGACGGCGGCCTTCGGCGTCTGGCCTGTGACCTCCTCGACGGCCGCGAGCGCGGTGGGGATGTCCTTGGTGGCGAGCTGGTTCTGCAGGGCGAGCGTGGCGGTGGCGACGACGACCCGCTCCCCCGTGCCCGTGACGCGTCGGAGCGCCGGCACGAGGTAGCCGAGCGACTTCCCGGTGCCCGTGCCCGCCTGGATCAGCAGGTGCTCACCACTCTCCAGCGCGCCCTCGACGGCGTCCACCATCGTCTCCTGACCCTCGCGCGGCTCCCCGCCCAGCGCGGCGACGGCCGTGGCGAGGATGGCGCGGGCCTCAGACATACTGCGCCAGCTCGTCGGCGAGATCCCCGCGGACGAGTGCGACGACGTGGGTGCCCTCCGCCGTGTGGTCGAGGCTCTCGATCAGCGCCTCCTTGTGCAGGCGGTCGATCAGGTCGCCGCGCTCGTAGGGCACGACGGCGTCGATCGGCACCTCGGGTTTCGGGAGGCGCCGCTCGATCTCGGCCTGCAGCGCGTCGATCCCGCGCCCGGTGCGTGCCGAGACGATGACGGCCTCGGGGTGGTTGGCCCGGAGCGCCATGATGGTGGCGCTGTCGGCGATGTCGGCCTTGTTCAGCACCATCAGCTCCGGCACTTCCAGGGCCCCGATGTCCGCCAGCACCGTGCGGACGGCGTCGATCTGGCCCTGCGGGTCGGGGTCCGAGGCGTCGACGACGTGCAGCAGCAGGTCGGACTGCACCGACTCCTCCAGGGTGGATCGGAACGCTTCGACAAGGTCGTGCGGCAGGTGCCGGACGAAGCCGACGGTGTCGGTCAGGGTGAACACGCGCCCGTCGTCGGTCTGCGAGCGGCGGGTGGTGGGGTCCAGCGTGGCGAACAGGGCGTCCTCGACGAGGACCCCGGCTCCCGTGAGGCGGTTGAGCAGCGAGGACTTGCCGGCGTTGGTGTAGCCGACGATGGCGACGCTGGGCACCTCGTTGCGGTGCCGCTCGGCGCGCTTGGCCTCTCGCTGCTTGTCCATCTCGCGCAGCTTGCGACGCAGCTGCGAGATCCGGGTGCCGATGCGGCGGCGGTCGGTCTCGATCCGCGTCTCGCCGGGGCCTCGACCGCCGATCCCGGCGCCGCCGGCGGTACGGCCACCGGCCTGCCTGGAGAGGTTGCCGCCCCAGCCGCGCAGGCGCTGCCGCAGGTACTGCAGCTGCGCCATCTCCACCTGCGCCTTGCCCTCCGCGGACTTGGCGTGCTGGGCGAAGATGTCGAGGATCAGCCCGGTGCGGTCGATGACCTTCACGCCGATGCGGTCCTCCAGGTTGCGCAGCTGGGCCGCGTCGAGTTCGCCGTCGCAGATGACGGTGTCGGCGCCGGTGGATTCGACGACCTCCTTGATCTCGATCACCTTGCCGCTGCCGACGTAGGTGGCGGGGTCGACCGTCGAGCGGCGCTGCACCAGGCCGGACAGCACCTCGGAGCCGGCCGTCTCGGCCAGCAGCTTCAGCTCGGCCATCGCGTTGTCGGCGTCCACCTGCGAGCCGGTGCTCCACACGCTCACCAGCACCACCCTCTCGAGGCGGAGGCGGCGGTACTCGACGTCGCTGATGTCCTCGAGCTCGGTGGACATGCCCGCGACGCGACGCAGCGCCTGCCGATCCGCGAGCTCGACCTGGTCGCCCTCGTGGCCGGCGAAGTCGTCTTCTGGGTCAGCTGTCATAATCGCCCATTCTTCCAGCACGGGTGCGCGCAACCAAGCACCCCCGCCGCCCCTGTGGACAACTCGCGGCCCGGCCGCGCAGGTTCAGTACCAGAACTGGCCGTCGCCGATGATCTCCGCGGGCCCGCTGAGGGTGGCGCCGTCGCCGTCGAAGTCGACGCGCAGGTCTCCGCCCGGCACGCGGACCGCGACGGGGCCGTCGCCGGGGTGCAGCGCCCGGTAGGCCGCGGCGGTGGCGACGACGCCGGTGCCGCA
>JAAYZP010000012.1 GCA_012514785.1 Propionibacterium sp.
CGCGGTCCAGCAGCGGGTCGTCGATGTCCGTGACATTCTGCGTGTAATTCACGTCCAGCCCGAGATCGCGCCAGATCCGGGTGACGAGGTCGAACGCCAGGTACGTGTTCGCGTGCCCGAGGTGCGTGGCGTCGTAAGGAGTGATGCCGCACACATACATGCGCGCGGTGCCGTCTTCGGGGCCGACCGGGACGACGGCCGCGGAGACCGTGTCGAAGAGCGTCAGCTGCTCCGGCACATCTGCCGAAGGACCAATGGACGGCACAGGAATTGGGGCCCACGAGTACATGGCCGCCAATCTACCGCAGCATCGTCTGGGGCCAAGTTCCGTGACCACCGGGTTCGCGGCTGGCGATCAGAAGGGCGGCCAGGGGATGGCGGGCCACTCGTCGCTCGGCGAGGGGAATTGCCCCACCGAGCACAGGGCCGCCGCGCGCAGGGCGAGGCATGCCCATTCGTCGTCGTCGAGGCCTTCGGCGAGGGGCTGGGCCAGTTCGGAGGCGCGGCGGGCGACGGCGAGTTCGGCGTCGCTGAGCGGTTCGCCGGCGAAGCCCCACAGCACGGTGCGGAGTTTGTCGTCCACGTGCAGGGTCACGCCGCGGTCGACGCCGTAGAGGCGCTCGTCGGCCTCGATGATGTGCCCGGCCTTGCGATCGGAGTTGTTCACGAGCGCGTCGAAGAGGGCCATGGAGCGCAGCCGCGCGTCGTCGCGGTGGACGAGCACGACGGGCTTGCGGTCCTCGCCGACGCCGCTGGCGATCGGGAGCCAGGCCTCGGTGAGGTCCTCGGCAGGGATGAGGTCGACGACGGCGCTCACCTCGCCGTGGATGAACTGCTGCAACGAGCCCTCACCGAACGGGCCGTCGCCCCACACGGTCAGCGGCACGATACCCAGCCCCAGGTGTTCTGAGATCTTGTGGGCGGCCACCTCGCGGCGCCCGAGTGTGCCGTCGGGGAAGTCCCACAGCGGCTGTTCGCCGGCGACCGGCTTGTAGACCCAGGTGACGTCGGCGTCGTCGCGGACGAGGAAGGTGTGGTTCGACGCACCGACGAGCCTGCCGAGGACGTCGAGGGTGCCGCTGGGCGTCACAGCAGTCGGCGGCGGTAGCCGTTGGCGCGTGGGCAGATGTGCCCCTCGGGGCCGAGCGGCTGCGCGCACACCGGGCAGGTGGGGCGGCCGGAGGCGGCCACCGCTTCGGTGCGGGCGCTGAACTCGCGGGCCTTCGTCGGGCTCAGCCAGATCTGCACCAGCTTGCCGCCGTCCTCGACGTCCTCCTCGACGGGGAAGAGCTCGATCTGGACGGCGCCGCGGCCGGCGTCCCACGCCAGCCCGATGGCGCCCGCGCGGAAATCGACCTTCACGGGCGCGTCCAGCGGGCCCATGTCGCGGGGTTCGTGCACCGGGGGGATGAACTCGCCGAGCTCGGAGAGTTGGTCGAGGATCTCCGTGATCCTGCGCCCCAGCAGCTGCGCCTGCTCCTTCTCGACCGCGACGGCGACGATCGACGCGCCCTGGGAGGCCTGGATCAGGAAGAGGCGCCGGCCGGGCTCCCCGATGGTGCCGACGACGCAGCGGTCCGGGAAGCGAAACTCCATGATCATGCGGCCTAGCCTACGCTTCCGCCGACGGTGGCCGGCTTGCTCACGAGGAAGCTGGGGCGAGGGTCGACGGCGCCGCCGACGAGTCGAACCAGCGGCTTGGGGCGGGAGAAGTCGATGATGCTGGCTGAGCCGGGCGGCACGTCGAGGCGCTGGAACTCGTCGAACGGGACCGCCAGGGCGTCGGCGATGATGGCCTTGATCGGATCCCCGTGCGTGAAGGCGACCGCGGGCTCCCCCGCGTGGGATTCGACGATGCCCGCCACCGCGGCGACGGTGCGCTCCCGCATCGCGAGCATCGTCTCGCCGCCGGGGAACTCGACGGCGGAGGGCTCGGCCTGCACCCGCGCCCACAGCGCCTCGGTGGCGAGTGCCTCGAGCTTGCTGCCGGTCCAGTCGCCGTAGTCGCACTCGCTCAGGCCGTCGAGCACCGTCGCCCCGGGGAAGCCTGCGAGCTCGGCGGTCTGCCGGCACCGGGCGATCGGCGAGGTGTAGGCGTGCCGGACGTCCCGAAGGACGTCGGCCAGCGACGTCGCCTGGCGTCGGCCGACCTCGTCGAGGTCGACGCCGTCGGCCCGGCCGGCGAGGATGCCCGCGGCGTTGGCCGTCGAGCGCCCGTGGCGGACGAGGATGAGGATTGACATGTGCTCAAAGCTACCCGAGCCATTAAGGTTGGCTCGGTTCTAGACGACGAGGAGAGCTCGCATGGGCTGGTTGGAAGCGATCGTGCTCGGCATCGTGCAGGGGCTCACCGAGTTCTTGCCGATCTCGTCGAGCGCCCACGTGTCGATCGTCGGGCAGCTGTTCTTCGACGGGCGCGACCCGGGTGCCGCGTTCACCGCGGTGACGCAGCTGGGCACCGAGACGGCCGTGTTGGTCTTCTTCTGGAACGACATCACCCGCATCATCAAACGGTGGTGCCTGGCGCTGGCCGGCAAGGTGCCCAAG
>JAAYZP010000122.1 GCA_012514785.1 Propionibacterium sp.
GAAGGTCGTAGGGCTTCCGCTAGCTGGTGTCCTCAGGCCTCGATGATGTCGATGTGCATCAACGCTCGATCTCGGAGACGTTGGGGCGCTCGTGGTTTGTCAGTTCCCAGATCGGCAGCGGACACTCCATAGGGCCCCCGCCCGCACGGGGGTGCTCGCCCTCCGCAACAACGCGAGTCTGTGGGTAGCGCCCCTCGAGCTAGATCCGGTCGACGCGCTTGGGATGGCCGAGAACCAACTCCCCTGGCTGGAAGCGAGAAGGCGTAGCCGCTAGGCAGCCCTCCTCCGCCTTTCTGAAGTCGGTCAAATCGCCTCTCCGTAGGACGTGGTCATGTGGGCAGGGCTAGGCACACTGGGGCTGATCTCCTCCGCAGCACGCTCGTGGTCGACAATGACGACGCGCTTGCAGGTGCCCCACCGGTGCCTTGTGCAGTTCGGCCCACGGTACTCGCAGCGATCCCCGTCCCCCCGGGCAAGTGGGCTCGTGCCGCGGGTTCGAATCCTCGCGCCCGCATCGTCCTCTCGGGACTTCGAGATCCTCCGCAGCGAAATGTCGTTGGAGGCCGTGACGGTATTCTCGAACATCTGTCCACCCGACTAGACGGTGTCGCGTCGCGCGGGTAGGGTTCGCGTGCGATTCGGCGTGTATCGCGCCGGCGAGGTAAACCGGGAGGGTTCATGGGTTCTGTCGCACGCGGTGATGGGTATGTGGCACGGCGTCGCTGGCGGGTGATCCCGTGTGTGATGGCCGTTGCTCTCGGCATGGTGCTCGCTGCGCCCGCGCCCGCGGATCCTCCGCCGCCCCCAACTACGGTCTCGTTGGAGGCTAGTGCGACGTCTGTGACCGTTCCTGCCGAGATCGAGCTTGAGGCGACCACGGACGAGTCGCTTTACAACACCGGCTACTCGGTCGTCATCATCAACGAGGACGCCGCTCCCGGGACCCATATGGCCGCATGTGGGTCCGGCACGACGTGTGGGGCGTCGGACTGGGTGACGTGGGCCGAGAATCCAAACCCGCAGCCGCGGCATTTTCGGGCTGAGCTCAGGCATGCGGGCGCAGTCGTCGCCTCCGATCAAGTTGTGGTTGACGTTGTCGCGGCAGAGTGGACCGTGTCCTTGGAGGCGAACGCGACGTCGGTGACCGTTCCTTCCGAGATTCAGCTCGAGGCGACGGCGAATCGGTCGATGTCGGGGACTGGCTATTCGATCAAGGTCGTCGACGTCGACGATGCGCGGGATATGAATGGCTGGTGCTCGGGTGCCACGTGTGGCGCGTCGGAGTGGGTGACGTGGGCCGAGAATCACGACCCTCAGCCGCACCATTATCGCGCTGAGGTCAGGCACAGCGCGACGGGCACCGTCGTGGCTTCTGACACGATCACCGTGGACGTGGTCCCCGCTGACTGGTCGGTCTCGTTGGACGCCAACGCAGAGGAGGTGACTATTCCCGCCGAGATCGAAGTGGAGGCGACGGCGAATCGCGCAATGTCGGGGACTGGCTACTCGATCAAGATCGTCGATGTGGACGACGTTCGGGATATGAACGGTTGGTGCTCGGGTGCCACGTGCGGGGCATCGGAGTGGATGACGTGGGCGGACAACCCGTCCCCGGAGCAACAGACCTACCGCGCTGAGGTCAGGCACAGCTCGACAGGGACTGTCGTGGCGTCCGACACGGTGACCGTCGACGTACTGCCGTTCACGTTCGGCGCGAGCCTCGGCTTCTCGGTGGAGAATGGAGTCAACAAGGCGACCGCCACCGCAACGCCGAGTCCGAATGGGACGCCGTACAGCATCCAGATCAGGCGACTGGACGGTACCCAAGTCTGCAGTGTGTGGATAGA
>JAAYZP010000123.1 GCA_012514785.1 Propionibacterium sp.
GACGTGGAGCGCGGCATGGTCGTCATCAAGCCCGGCTCGTCCACGCCGCACACCGACTTCGAGGCTTCGGTCTACGTGCTGAACAAGGAAGAGGGTGGCCGTCACAAGCCGTTCTTCTCCAACTACTCGCCGCAGTTCTACTTCCTCACGACGGACGTGACCGGCGTCGTCCAGCTGCCCGACGGCACGGACATGGTCATGCCCGGTGACAACACCGAGATGACCGTCCACCTCAACAAGCCGATCGCGATGGAGGAAAGCCTCAAGTTCGCGATCCGTGAGGGTGGCCGCACCGTCGGTGCCGGTACCGTCACGAAGATCATCAAGTGATCTAGCTGAATCCAGCTGCAAGAGGCTCGCACCTTAGGGTGCGGGCCTCTTCTGCTTTGTTGGGGAGGAAGCGGGGGCGGGCGGGCGCAGGTCGAGGCAACCTGATGCGAAAGTACCTCCCCGTGGCGCTGTGGGACTGTGCGAGTTGTTCCGGGATGCGGCGGAGTATGTCTCACCTGCCCGCTGCACCGCGGCTTCAGCGATGGGGCACATGCACCCTGTGCCGTAATGCTGCGGCGTAGGTCTCCACCGCTCGCGGCAGGGACCCACTTTCACATCCCACGGTGGGTTCCGCCCCGGACGGCTGTGCGTCGACGTTGCCGCATTCGAGGCATCTGCCTTCCCGTTTGCTGCCCCCAAGGGTGGCTCAGCGGCCGCCGTCGCCTCCGTCGCTGCCACCGTCGCCGTCGGCCTCACCGGTGGGGTCGGCGTCGGTCTCGGCGCGGAGCCGCTCGTCGCGCTCGTCGGCGATCCGCTTGCGCTCGGCCAGGTCGTCGGGGTGCGGGCCGGCGTACTTGCGGTTGAGCTCGTCGCCCTCGGGGGAGCCGGAGTACAGGCGGGCCGTGGCGCTGATGCTGGTGCCCTCGCCGTCGGTGATCTCCACCTTGGGCATCTCGACCGTGTCCGGGTTGGAGTCGTCGCGACGGCGGTCGAGGTCGTCGGACTGCCTGAGGATGCCGGCGATGAGGTCGCCCATGTCGGCCCGGCCGGAGCGGTTGCTCCAGCGGACCTCGCGGGCGGCCGCGCGACGGTCGCGCACGGCCTGGAACCAGCTGCGGCGGTTGTCCAGCATCGTCTGGTCGGTGTCGTCGTCGACCGGCATGTCGAACTGCTGCGTCATGTCGTGGGCCTGCTCGGCCTCCCAGTCGGCCTTGGCCTCCTCGATGAGTTCCTCGCGCTCGTCCAGCGGCGGGGCCGACGTCGGCTCCGGCTCGAGCCGCACCCGCGGCAGCGCGTAGGGTGCCTCACGCTGGACCCAGCCGACGAGCTCCTCGCGCACGAAGCAGCGCAGGTCCCACAGGTCGCCCGAGGTGGCCGCGGACACGACGGCGCGCACCCGCACGTTGTCGCCCGTGGCTTCCGTCACCTGGAGGCCGACGCGGCGCCCGTCCCACAGGTCGGACGACTTCACGATGCGCTGCAGCTGGATTCGCATCGCCTCGACGGGCACGAGCCAGTCGAGGTCGACCTCGACGGTGCCCAGCAGCTGCGGCTCGTGGCGGGTCCAGTTCTCGAACGTCTGCGAGATGAACACCGTCGACGGCACGAGCCACCGTCGTCCGTCCCAGCTGGCGACGACGACGTAGGTGAGCGTGATCTCCTCGACGGTGCCGAAGTGTTCGTCGACGATCACCAGGTCGCCCATCCGCACCGCGTCCGTGAAGGCCACCTGGATGCCTGCGAACATGTTCGCCAGCGACGACTGCGCCGCCAGGCCCGCGACGATCGACAGCAGCCCTGCGGAGGCCAGCAGCGAGGCCCCCACAGCCCGGAACTGCTCGAACGTCAGCAGCGCGCCGGAGATGGCGACGATCCACACGATCGCCACACCGACCCGGCTGATCACCTGCGCCTGCGTCTTCAGCCGGCGCGCGTGCGGGGTGTCCTCGACGGTGGAGCGTCGCTCGACGACGGAGTCCTGGACCGCGTTGATGAGGCCGGTCACGACGTACGCGCCGCTCAGGAAGAGCAGGATCACGAAACCCTGGATGAACATG
Organism: Propionibacterium sp.; assembly: GCA_012514785.1. Classification (GTDB taxonomy): domain Bacteria; phylum Actinomycetota; class Actinomycetes; order Propionibacteriales; family Propionibacteriaceae; genus Arachnia. Next base: position 2,049 of record JAAYZP010000123.1, read on the forward strand.
TCCAGCCAGGCGATCTCGGCCGGCGGGTTGGGCCAGCCCACCGCGATCAGCACCCCGAGGCCGACGCCCAGCAGGATCAGCAGGATCCGCACCGGGATCTTCATCCGGATGGTGAACGGCTTGAGGTAGCGACGTCGGCGCGACATGATCCGCACGATCGCGCCGAGCACGATCGACAGGATCGCGCCGGCCGCGAAGCCGAACGCGGCATGCATGACCAGCGAGATCAGGTCCAGGGCTACTTCGGCGGTCTCATCCATGCGCCGACCTACTTACCGGCGCGCTTCTGCAGGGCGGCCCACTCGTCGCGCAACCCGACGGTGCGGTGGAAGTGGTGCGTCTCGCGGTCGTCGACGGCGAAGTAGCCGATCCGCTCGAACTGCACCACCTCGCCGGGTACCGCGTCGGCGAGCGCAGGCTCGGCCTTGCCGCCCTCGAGGATGGTGCGCGAGTTCGGGTTGAGATCGTCCAGCGGCTCGCCGGTGGCCTGCCCCGGGGCCTCGGCGGTGAACAGCCGCTCGTAGACGGCGACGCTGATGTCGAGCGCGTGCGGGCGCGAGACCCAGTGCATCGTCGACTTCACCCGCCGCCCGTCCTCGGCGCTGCCGCCCTTGGTGGTGGGGTCGTAGGTGGCGAGCACCTCGACGACGTTGCCGTCGTCGTCCTTCACGACGTCGGTGGCGGTCACGAAGTAGGCGCCGCGCAGCCGCACCTCGCGGCCGGGGGACAGACGGAAGTACTTCGCCGGCGGCACCTCGCGGAAGTCCTCCTGCTCGATCCACAGCTCGCCCGTGAACGGCACGCTGCGCACGCCGTCGGCGTCGTTCTCGGGGTTGTTGACCACCTCGAAGTGCTCGACGACGGGCGCGCCGTCGTCGTCGGTGGGCCAGTTGGTGAGAGTGAGCTTCAGCGGCTCGGTGACGGCCATGCGGCGCTGCGCGGTGGCGTTGAGGTCGCGGCGCACGTAGCTCTCGAGCTCCTCGATCGCCTTGCGGGAGTTCACGCGCGTGATGCCGGTGTCGTAGCAGAACGCACGGATGGCGGATGCGGGGTAGCCGCGACGTCGCAGCCCCCTCAGCGTCGGCATCCGGGCGTCGTCCCAACCGTCGACGACGCCGTCGGTCACGAGCGTCGCCAGGCGGCGCTTGCTGGTGACGGTGTGGGTGAGCTCGAGGCGCGCGAACTCGATCTGGCGCGGGGCCTGCGGCACGTCGAGCTGCTCCAGGAACCACTCGTAGAGCGGCCTGTGCGTCTCGAATTCGAGCGAGCACAGCGAATGCGTCACGCCCTCGATCGCGTCCGACTGGCCGTGCGCCCAGTCGTAGGTGGGGTAGATGGGCCACTCGTCGCCGGTCTGGTGGTGCTCCACCTTCCGGATCCGGTACATCAGCGGGTCGCGCATCTGCATGTTCTCGTGCGCCATGTCGATCTTCGCGCGCAGGGTGTGGGTGCCGTCGTCGAACTCGCCCGCGCGCATGCGACGGAACAGGTCGAGGTTCTCCTCGACGGGCCGGTCGCGGTACGGGCTGTCGACGCCGGGCTCGGTGAAGCTGCCACGCGTGGCGGAGATCTCCTCGGCGCTCTGGTCGTCGACGTAGGCCACGCCCTTCCTGATCAGCTCCTCGGCCCAGTCGTACAGCTGCTGGAAGTAGCCGGAGGCGAACCTGATCTCGGAGGGGTCGTAGCCGAGCCAGCGCACGTCCTCGACGATGGCCTGCACGAAGTCGTCGTCCTCGGCCTCGGGGTTGGTGTCGTCGAAGCGCAGCATGCAGGAGCCGCCGAAGTCGTCGGCCACGGAGAAGTCGGTGACGATCGCCTTCGCGTGCCCGATGTGGAGGTAGCCGTTGGGTTCGGGTGGGAACCGAGTCTGCACGCGGCTGTCGTAACGCCCGGAGACGTTGTCCTGCTTGACAGCTTCATAGATGTAGTTGGAAGGCAGCTCAGTCATGGGCAAAGCATATCCAGCCGGTCCCACGACCGCTCAGCCCAACAGGCCGAGCAGCCACACCAGCAGCCCGATCGTGGCGGTGACGATGAAGACGGTCCCGCCGACGAGGATGCTGCCGGCCGCGATCCAGTACCGGATGCTGGCCTGCCGCACCTGTTCGCGGTCGACGATGGTCCGGTTCAGCAGCGTGAGGTTGCGCCGGTGGGCGTGCCAGAAGGCGTCGCCGACCGCCCCCAGTCCGGGGATGAGGCCGATCAGCCAGTCGATCAGGTAGTTCCACCCCATGCGGGCGAGTACGGGGATCGGCGCGCGCAGCCGGATGGCGTCGATGATCATCACTGAGCCGAAGAGGGTGCCCACGCTGCTGCCCAGCCCGGGCACGAGGCTGAGGACCGGGTCGAGCCCGAAGCGGAAGTTCGTGCCGGGGACGCCGACGGCGTCGTCGAGCAGGTGGGTCATGAAGCGCGTGAGCTGTGCCGGCCGCTCGGGCGGCTCCCGGCGCACGGTGGCCCTGGCCTTCGAGACATCGTCCATGACACCAGGATGCACTTCCGTGGCGTCCACGACTAGCCTGAGCCCATGCGAACTCCCGTCCCCGACTACCTCCGGCAGGTGCTGCGCCAGTGCAGCGACAACACCGACGGTGCGCTGGCCGACTACATCCCGGAGCTCGCCAACGTCGACCCGGAGCGGTTCGCCGTCGCGCTGTGCATGGGCGACGGGAAGGTGTACGCCGCTGGCGATTCGGAGACGGAGTTCACCAACCAGTCGATGTCGAAGCCGTTCGTCTACGCGCTCGCGCTGCGCGACCGCGGCCTGGCGGAGGTGCAGGCGAGGGTGGGCGTCGAGCCGTCGGGGGACCCGTTCAACGAGATGTCGCTGGGGGAGGACGGCCGCCCCAGCAACCCGATGATCAACTCCGGCGCGATCGCCACGCACTCCCTGATCGGGGGGCCGGAGGTGCCGGTCGAGGACAAGTTCGAGCTGATCCGACGCGGGCTCTCGGCCTTCGCGGGCCGCGAGCTGGGGATCGACGAGGCGGTGTTCGAGTCGGAGTTCGCGACGTCGTCGCGCAACATGGCGTTCGCGCACATGCTGCGGCATCACGGGATGGTGGAGCAGACGGCGCTCGGGCTCGTGCGCGGCTACACGCTGCAGTGCTCGGTCAAGGTGACGGTGCGCGACCTCGCGGTGATGGCGGTGACGCTCGGGATGGGCGGACGCAACCCGATCACCGGCGAGCAGGTGGTGCCGGAGTGGGTGAGCCGGCAGGTGCTCAGCGTGATGATGACCTGCGGCATGTACGACGCGGCCGGCGACTGGATGACCGGCGTCGGGATCCCGGCGAAGTCGGGCGTCTCCGGCGGCATCCTCGGCGCGCTGCCGGGGCAGGTGGGGCTGGCGGCGTTCTCGCCGAAGATCGACAGGCACGGCAACAGCGTGCGCGGCGTGCGCGTGTTCGAGCGGCTCTCCGGCGATCTGAACCTCCACCTGATGGGCATCCAGGAGGCGCGCGTCCGGCTGCTGCTGTCCAGCGGCGACGTGGAGCTCGACGACGGCACAGCCCACCACCTCCGCCTCCAGGGGGCGCTGTACTTCGGCAGCGTGGAGCAGTTGTTCCGCGACCTCGACGAGGTACCGGAGGGCGAGGCGGTCGTCGTCGACCTGACGAAGGTGACGTACGTCAACCCGGTGGGTCGGCGGATGCTGCTCGACGGGATGCGCGGCCTCGGCGAGGGGAGTCGTCGGCTCATCCTGGTGGACCCCGACGGTGTGCTGAGCGACCCGACGGGCTCCGGCGTGGACATGAGCGTGGTGAGCGAGCTCAGCGAGGCCTGAGCTGCTCCGCCGCTTCGACACCAGTTGCTGGTTGAGCCGCCGCCGGGCGTCAGCCCTGCGGCGTGGTCGAAACCACCCCGGGCTTGGGCAGGGGCTGGGTTCCAGCGGTTGCTGGCCGAAGGGCCGTGAGCTGCTCCGCCGGTTCTATTAGCTGGTTGAGCGGCCGCCGGGCGTCAGCCCTGCGGTGTGGTCGAAACCACCCCGGACTTGGGCAGGGGCTGGGTTCCAGCGGTTGCTGGCGTTGGTTTCGATCCTTCGACCAACGCGGGTTCGTCCCTCACTCGCGAGCTCCGGAACCACCTCGCGCCGCGAAGCTCAACCAGCGAGTGCTTCGAGGGGTCCCGCCCGAACCGATAGGCTTTGGCGCACTATGGCTGATCTGATTCCCGCTCGCACCCGCGTCGCCCCGTCACCCACGGGCGACCCCCACGTCGGCACCGCCTTCATGGCGCTGTTCGACCTCGCCTGGGCCCGCAAGACCGGCGGCAAGTTCGTGCTCCGCATCGAGGACACGGACCAGGCTCGCCTCGTCGAGGGCAGCGAGCAGCAGATCTACGACTCGCTCGAATGGCTCGGCCTCCAACCCGACGAGGGCCCGCACGTCGGCGGCGAATTCGGCCCGTACCGCCAGTCCGAGCGGCTGGAGACCTACCGGCCCTACGTCGACCAGCTGATCGCCGACGGGCACGCCTACCACTGCTGGTGCTCCTCCGAGCGCCTCAAGGAGATGCGCGACGAGCAGGCCGCCAGCAAGCAGGCGAATACCGGCTACGACCGGTTCTGCGTCGGGATGACCCGCGAGGAGCGCGCGAAGCAGCCGGGCTTCACGGAGACACCGGTGGTGCGGATGCTGGTGCCCGACGACGCACCCACCACGTTCGACGACATCATCCGCGGCGAGGTGAAGGCTCCGTTCCCGGACGACCAGGTGATCCTCAAGGCCGACGGGTTCCCGACGTATCACATGGCCGTCGTCGTCGACGACCACCTGATGGGCATCACCACGGTCGTGCGCGGTGAGGAGTGGATCTCCTCGACGCCGAAGCACGTGCTGCTCTACCAGTGGCTGGGCTGGGAGGTGCCGCAGTTCGCGCACATGCCGCTGCTGCGCAACACCGACAAGTCCAAGATCTCGAAGCGCAAGAACCCGGCTGCGCGCCTGCTGTGGTTCAAGGAGCAGGGCTACCTGCCGGAGGCGGTGCGCAACTTCCTCCAGCTGCTCGGCTACGCGGGCGACGACGAGGAAGATGTGAAGTCCTTCGAGCAGTTCGTCGAGGAGTTCGCTTGGGCGAAGGTCAACCCCGTCGGGCCGATCTTCGACCTCGAGAAGCTCGACTGGCTGAACGGCCACTACATCCGCACGCTCAGCGTCGACGAGCTGACCGACCGGATCGTCGAGTACGCGTCGGGCACGGGCCAGTGGGAGCAGACGATGGACGTCGAGATCCTGCGGCAGGCCGTGCCGATCATCCAGGAGCGGCTCACGTTGCTGAAGGACGCGCTGCCGCAGTTGGATTTCCTGTTCGCCGAGGGGGTCGAGATCGCCGACGACGCGCGCGCGTCGCTGGCCGACAACGCGGCCGAGGTGCTCGATGCGGGCATCGAGGTGGTGGAGAGCGTCGAGTTCGATGCGGAGTCGA
>JAAYZP010000124.1 GCA_012514785.1 Propionibacterium sp.
ACCTGGATCTTCTTCTCGCCGGCAGACTCGAGGACGACGTCGACGTCGCGGTCCTCCTCCTCCTCGGCAGCGGCAGCCTCGCCAGCGCCACCGGCGGCCGGAGCAGCAACAGCCACCGGGGCCGCTGCCTTCACGTCGAAGGTTTCCTCGAACAGCTTCACGAAGTCCGAGAGTTCGATGAGGGTCATTTCCTTGAACGCGTCAAGGAGCTCTTCGTTGGTGAGCTTCGCCATGTTTGGCGTCCTTTCGTTTGAGTCGCAGCAGCGTCAGCTGCAACGGATTTATTCCGCAGCTTCTGCTGCTTCGGGTGCCGAGTCCTCGGCGGGGGTCTCTGTGGCCTCGGCGGCGGGCGCTGCGCCAGCGCCACCAATCACATCGGGATTCTCCTTCGCCTTGGCCTCGAGCGCACCCACGACGCGGGCGAGCTTGGAGGCGGGGGCTGCGAAGGCGAAAGCGGCCTTGGACAGGTTCGCCTTGAGCGCACCCGCCATCTTCGACAGGAGGACCTCGCGAGATTCGAGGTCAGCCAGCTTCAGCACGGCCTTGGCGTCGAGGATCTTGCCGTCCATGACGCCGCCCTTGATGGCCAGAGACGGATTGTCCTTTGCGAAGTTCTTCAGGCCCTTCGTGACGGTTGCCACGTCGCCCGAGATGAACGCGATTGCCGTGGGGCCGGTGAGGGTCTCGTCGAGGCCCTCGATTCCAGCTTCCTTGGCGGCGATCGCGGTCAGGGTGTTCTTCGCAACGGCATAGGTGGCGTCCTCACCGAGTGAGCGACGCAGATCCTGCATGTTGCTCACGGTGAGCCCGCGGTACTCGGTCAGCACTGCAGCTGCGGAGTTGCTGAACTTGTCAGCGAGCTCGGCCACTGCGGCAGCCTTGTCCGGCCTTGCCATTGGGTCTCCTTCCGGTTCATCAACCCGGGGCCTGCGGCTCCGGGACCGAAGCCCAGGCAAGAAAAAAGCCCCGTGCCGGTGGCTCGGGGCGGCCGGCTCACGACGGAGCGGCTGTCACGGTCACCTGCGCGGGCGCCCTGGCGGGCATTGAGGCTGTTCGCCACCTGCGGTCTTCGGCAAGGACCAACTATAGGTGCGCCGTCGTCGTCGCACCAAATCGCGCCCAGAGCAAGCGGGGAGGTGGGTCCGGGGCGCTGGCGGGTGGGGACGTCGTCTCCCGCCCTGGATCGTGGCCGACGCCGAGGGCCGGGGCCCAGCGTAGTCGGGGTCGGCCCGATCCAACGCCCGACCTACCCTGAGCCGACGTCCCCACCCACCAGCTCTTGCGCATCCACCTTCACGTGCGTCTGCTCCGCAGCTCACGGCGTACGACGCAGGGCACTCGCCCCCGCCCCCAGCCCGGAGCAAGTGAGACGTACTCCGCCGCATCACGGCACACGGTGCAGGTGCCCGGGGCCGTCCGTCGTCGGAGCTGCTGGAACCTCAGTAGTAGTACGCCATCGGGCCCTTGGGCCCCTGGAGGATCTTGATCTCCGTGTTGAACACACGCGTGAGGATGTCCTCGCGCATGATCTCCTCCGGCGTCCCGAACTCGACGACGACGCCGTCCTTCATCGCGCAGATCCGGTCGGAGTAGGCTGCGGCGAAGTTGATGTCGTGCAGCACGATCACGATCGTGCGCCGCAGCTGCGTCGCGGCCCGCTTGAGGTGCTGCATCATCAGCACCGAATGCTGCATGTCGAGGTTGTTCAGCGGCTCGTCCAGCAGCACGTACTCCGTGTCCTGCGCGAGGATCATCGCGACGTAGGCGCGCTGGCGCTGCCCGCCCGAGAGTTCGTCGAGGTAGCGGCCCTCGAGGTCGGTGAGCTCCAGGAAGTCGATCGCCCGGCTGATGATGCCCTCGTCCTCACGCGTGAGGCGGCCCTGCGTGTACGGGAAGCGCCCGAAGCCGACGAGCTGCCGCACGGTGAGCCTCGTGACGTAGTGGTTCTCCTGGCGGAGGATCGACACGATCGTCGCCAGGTCCTTGCTCGGGGTGCTCGCGACGTCGAGGCCCGCCACCTCGATCGAGCCGTCGTCCATGCCCATCAGCCGCCCGACCATGGTGAGCATCGTCGACTTGCCGGCACCGTTGGGGCCGACGAGCGCCGTGATGCCGCCCTTGGGGATGCTGAGGTCCACCGGGCCGATGGTCACTTCCGACGAGTAGTTCCGCGTGACGCGTTCCAGCGTGATCATGTCAGAGTCGCCCCTTACGAAGGATGTAGAAGAGGAAGAAGCCGCCGCCGACGAGCTCGATGATGATGCCCACCGAGCCCTGGGCGTAGAAGATGTGCCGCAGCACGAAGTGCGCCCCCGCCATCACGACGATGCCCACCAGCCACGCCATCGGGAAGACGTAGCGGTGGTCGTAGGTGTCCGAGAGCTGGTAGGCGATCATCGCGATGAGGAAGCCGAGGAAGGTCATCGGCCCGACGAGCGCCGTCGAGACCGCCATGAGGACCGCAGTCAGGAGCAGGACGACGAGCGTCTCCCGGCGCTGGTTGATGCCGAGGTTCGTGGCCGCCTGCGGGCCGAGCGCGAGCACGTTGAGCTTGCGGGAGCGCGCCCACAGCGCCCCGCCGGCGAGCCCGACGAGCACCACCGACGGGATCAGGTACTCCGTCTTCGCCAACGCCACCGAGCCGATGAGCCGGGCCGTGAGTAGGTCGAACTCGCTCGGGGTCAGCAGCCGCTGCATGAACGTGGAGAGCGCTCCGAGGCCGCCGCCGATGACGATGCCGACGAGCAGCGTCACCTGGAGGTTGCCCCGTTGGCCGGCGAACAACCAGCCGTACAGGGCGCCCGCGAAGAGCACCATGACCAGCACCTGGCCCAGGAATGGCACGATCCCGGTGACCGTCATCACGCCGGCCGCGCCCAGCAGGAACACGGCGCCGGTCTGCACGAGCCGGTAGAGGGCCTCGAAGCCCATGATCCCCGGGGTGAGGATCCGGTTGTGCGTGACCGTCTGGAAGCTCACCGTCGCGACCGCCTGTGCGAAGGTCACGATCACGATCACCACGAGCGACTTCGCGCGCATCTGCGCGATCGTCCAGAAGCCCTCGCTCCCCACGGGCATGGGGTTGCCCCAAGCCATGGTGCCCACGACGACCCCCACCGCCAGTACGGCGAGGATCGCGAAGATGATCCAGTACCGGCGCGTGGAGGCGGCGGTCGGCAGGGGGCCCGAGGCTCGGGCGCGAGCGGTGTCGCTGCGTTCGTGCGTCCCGTGGGTGAGGCACGTCATCGCGCTGAGGCAGACGGCGTCGGCGCGCACCTCATCGCAGCGGGGCTGGGCTCTAAGCACGGCGGGTCCTGAGGAGTAGGTAGACGAAGACGACGGCGCCGATGACCGCGAGGATCACGGAGACCGGCACCTCGAAGGGCATGATCACCACGCGGGCGATGATGTCGCACACGGTCACGATCCACACGCCCGCCAGCGCCACCCAGGGCAGGTTCGAGCGCAGGTCGTCGCCGCGGAACATGGACACGATGTTGGGCACGATCAGCCCCAGGAACGGGAGGTTGCCGACGACGACGGTGACGATGCCGCTGGCCAGCGCGATCAGCCCCGTGCCGAGGAACACCACCATGCGGTAGTTCAGGCCGATGTTGGTGGCGAAGTCCTGCCCCATGCCGGCAGCGGTGAAACGGTCCGCGGCGACGAACACCACGACGACGACGATCAGCACAGCCCACATCGGCTCGTACTGGCCGCGGATCACGGACGTGAACGAGCCCTGGAACCAGATGCCGAGGCTCTGCTGCATGTTCGTTGACAGCGCGATGTAGGTGGACAGCGCCCCCACCACCGAGCCGATCATCATGCCGACGATGGGCACGATCACCGACGACTTCAGCGTCACCCTCTGCAGGAACGCGAAGAAGATCATGGTGCCGATGAACGCGGCCACGACGGCGAAGACCATCCGAACCAGCAGCGACGCCTCCGGCATGAAGATCATCGCGCACAGCAGCCCGAGCCCGGCCCACTCCGTCGTGCCGGTGGTGGTGGGCTCGACGAAGCGGTTCTGCGTGATCATCTGCATCACGAGCCCGCACATGGCCATGACGGCACCGGAGAGCACGAGTGCGACCGTGCGCGGGATGCGGGTGATCGCGAACATCTCGGCGCCGTCGTCGGCCCCGAGGATGTCGTAGACCCCGACGCTGAGCGACGTGACGACCAGCGCCAGCGTCACCAGGACCGCGACGACGAAGCCCCAGCCCAGCGGGCGCCGCTGGCCGCGCGCGGAGGGCGCGCCGTCGGGGCGGACAACGCCGTCAGGCTCCCGGGTGTCCCCGGGAGCCTGCGGCGTGGTGGATGCGGATCGCAAGGATCAGGCCTGTTCCATCGCTTCCGCGATGCTGTTGAAGAACTCGGTGTAGATCCCGATGCCCTCGTCGAGGTAGGTGAACTGCGGCATGTAGACGATGCGACCCTCCTGGACTGCGGTCACGTTCTGCAGCGCCGCGGAGCCGGCAAGCAGCTCGTTGGCCGGGGTGTAGGTCTCGCCCGAGTTGGCCGAGGTGGCGGCGTCGCGGTCGAGGACGAGGATCCAGTCCGGGTTGGAGTCGGCGATCGCCTCGACGGAGATGTCGTCGCCCTCGTGGTTGGAGCTGGCGTCGTCGACGGTGAGCGCCGGGGTCAGGCCCAGGATGTCGAACGCGGGCCCGACGGAGCGGCCCTCGGTGGGCGCGGCGAAGTTGATCTCGCCGCCGGAGGTGATGACGCCGAGCACGGTCTGCGAGGAGTCGTAGGCGGCCTGGACGCGCGCCACTGCGGCGTCGAACTCGTCGACGTCCGCCTGTGCCTCGGCCTCTTTGCCGAAGATCCTGCCCAGCTCGGTGACGTGGCGCTTCAGCTCGGCGCCGAAGTCCTCGCCGTCGCGGGGCGAGTAGTCGACGACGGTGGCGCCGGGCACGAGCGCGGCGATGTCCTCGTTGTACTGCGTGAAGCGCTGGCCGGAGACCACGAGGTCGGGCTGCGCGGCGACGATGAGCTCCAGGTTGGGCTCGCGGTGGTTACCGATGTCGGCGATGCCGGCATCCTTGTAGCCGAGGTCGGGGCGCATCAGGGAGACGGCGGCGGCGCTGAGCTCGACGCCCCACTCGTCGAGGATCGCGAAGCTGCGGTTGTCGAGGGCGACGACGCTCTCCGGCGGCACGGCGATGGTGTGGACGCCGAGGTTGGACTCGGTCTCGATGGTGCCGGCTGCGGCGGCGTCGTCGGCGCCTTCGTCGGCCTGGGACTCGTCGTCGCTCGGCGCAGCGGCCGGGCTCTCGTCGGGCGTGGTTTCGGGGGCGGCGTCGTCCGTCCCGCAGGCGGCGAGGCCGAGGGCCAGCGCGGCCGAAGCTGCAACAGCGACCAGTCTGTTGATACGTCCAAGACGCATATTCGTCTACTCCTGAGTAGATAGGCCCGGGGCCAGCACCGCACCCCGGGTTAGTTAGGTAAGGCTCACCTAAGGTAGCACTGACGAGATCAATTCGGCAACCGGGGTGTCACGTAAATTACCGCCCCTCGGGCAGGCCCCACAACCCAGGGTCGACTAGCGGACCCGGCGGCCCACCAGGCGCGGCGCCACCGCACGGGTGGCAACCTCCGGCCACCCTGCGGTGGCCGATTAATGCTTATCGATGCTCGTGAATTAGTATTCCTTCGTTACCTGAAACCCAAG
>JAAYZP010000125.1 GCA_012514785.1 Propionibacterium sp.
CGGCGATGATCACCGAGTTGACCTCACGAGCCTGCGGGTGCTGGACACCGGGCGTGACGACGTCGAGCGACTCGGCCGCGACCGCCTCCGGCGAGCCTTCCTCGATCGTCAGCTCCGCGCTCTCCTTCGGGGGGAGGAAGAGGCTGAAGTCGTGGATCGCGGTGAGCTGCTCGGGCTCAGTCATCCAGTTGATGAAGACCGCGGCGGCCTCCTTGTCATCGGAACCCTCGAGGAGCGTGAACGAGCCGATCGTGCCGTAGCCGGCGCTCTCGACGTTGGTCAGCGGTGCGCCGACGACCCGATCGTCGCCCCAGAAGGGCTCCATGATGCCCGCGCCCTGGCTGAACTCGCACGCGACGCTGCCGTCGGCGATGCCGGACTGCTCGAGCGGCACGGCGGTGACGGAGTCGTCGACGTTGATGTAGCCCTCGGTGGCCAGCGTGCTGAGGAACTGCACGGCCTCGAGGACCTCGGGCGAGTCGAGCGTGGGGTTGCCGTCGTCGTCGAAGGTGCTGCCGCCTGCCTGCTGGACCCAGGGCAGGAAGCCCATGTCCATGGCGTCGTTCGGCTTGAAGCCGAGCTGGGTGGCGAACAGGCCCTCCGCCTTGGCGAGCTCGCCGAGCTCGAGGAGGTCGTCCCAAGTCTCGGGAATGTCGGCGCCGAGCTGGTCGAGGACCGTCGCGTTGCACGTTGTCGGCACGACGGACATCAGGATCGGGGCGGTGTACTGGTTGCCGTCGATGTTGCCGTACTGCAGCGCGTTGTCGTAGTAGCCGTCGGTGACCAGGAAGTCCTGCAGCGGCGCGAGCGCGCCCTGCGCCTGGTACTGGACGACCTCGTTGGGGATCATGTAGACGATGTCCGGCGCGACGCCACCCGCGATCGCGCTGGACAGCGCCGTGTCACGGTCTGCCCAGGGGAGCACCTCGTTGGTGACGGTGATCTCCGGGTACTCCTCCATGAAGGCGTCGACCTGGCTCTGCCAGAAGTCCTCGTCCGCGTTCGCGCGGACCTCGGGGCTGATCGGGAATGTGCGGAAGGTGACGTCGCCGCTGATGGCCGCGGCTTCTTCTCCGGTCGGGGGTGCGGTGGGCGTGTCATCGCCGCCTGAACAGGCGGCGACAAGACCCACGGCCATAACGGCGGCAGCTGCCTTGACGTAGCGTCGGGCCATTACAACTCTCCTTTGGGTTGACGGGGAATCCGTTGAGAAAACCTTATCTTCTTTGTTCGCGAGTGTCCAGAAGCGTTGTAAAGGCGTGATCTTCGGCCCGACAGCCGGGCAATAACTACTGGTCAGCCGCGGGTCGGCGCGGGACCCGTCGACTCGCGCACGGCGAGCTCCGGCTCGATCTCGATGCTGCGGATCTCCCCCTCCAGCGCGGCCAGCCCCAGCTCCATCGCACTGCTGCCCAGCTGGTGCAGCGGGACGTGCGCGGAAGTCAGCGCCGGGACGAGGTCCTTCGAGATGTCGATGTCGTTGAAGCCGGCGACGGACATGTCGGCCGGCACGGACAGCCCGGACTCGCGCAGCTGCACCAG
>JAAYZP010000126.1 GCA_012514785.1 Propionibacterium sp.
GCTGATCCTGGCCCAGGACCTCAACGTCCGCGTCATCAACGCCACCACCGGCGAGATCCTGCGCGAACTCACCATCAACCCCGACCGCGACTACCAGCCACAACCACCCAAATGACAATGGCCCGAACCCACGATCCATGGGTTCGGGCCATTCCGATGTCCTGCGACATCACATGGGGTGAGTAACGGGATTCGAACCCGCGGCCTCCTGGACCACAACCAGGCGCTCTAACCAACTGAGCTATACCCACCATGCGTCGGTCACGCGAAGTGTCCTACGACTGCTGAACTATATCGCATGGTGCTCAGGCGGGGAAATCGAGCGGAGCGGCGTCAGCCCTCCGTGGCGGGGGCTTCCGTCGTCGCTTCGGCGTCGGGGGCCGGTTCGGTGGAGCCGGTCAGCGTGCCGGCGTGCTTCAGCGCGACCTCCCGCAGCTCCTCCGCCGTCGGCCCGGGGGACGGCGCGAACACGGCCTCGCGGTAGTAGCGCAACTCCTCGATCGACTCCTGGATGTCCGCCAGCGCGCGGTGGTTCCCGCCCTTGGCGGGCGCCTTGCTGTGCACCTTCGAGTACCAGCGCTTCGCCAGCTCCTTGATGCTGGAGACGTCGACGTTGCGGTAGTGCAGCCACTGCTCGAGCTCGGGCATGTACTTGGCCAGGAAGGCTCGGTCGGTGCCGATCGTGTTGCCGGCCAGCGGGACCTTCCGCGCGGTGGGAACGAACTGCTTGATGTAGGCGAGCACCTGCTGCTCGGCCTCTTCGACGGTGACGCCGTCGTCGAGCAGGTCCAGCAGCCCGGACTTGGTGTGCATCTCCGTGACGAACTCGCCCATGTTGGCCAGCTGCTCGTTCGACGGCTTGATCACGACCTCGATGCCCTCGCCCAGCACGTTGAGCTCGCCGTCGGTCACGAGCGCCGCCACCTCGACGAGGCCGTCCGCCTCCAGGTCGAGGCCGGTCATCTCGCAGTCAATCCACACCAAATAGTCATTCACGAGGGTGAGCTTACCCACCGGCCGGCGGGTCACCCCGTACGCTGTGGCCATGAGGCTCCTATCTGTGATCGCCGCAGCCGCGCTGCTGCTGGCCGGGTGCACCGGCGACGACCCCGCACCGGCCCCGGAGACGCCCGAGCCGGGCACCCCTGCGGCGACGCAGCCCGCCGTCGACGAGCCGCCGATGCCGAACGAGCCGAGCGTCGTCGAGACGATGAACACCGAGAAGGCGTGGGACGACTGGGGCGTGGACGACCCCCTCCCCGAGCCCGGCCCCGAGATGAGCCTCGTGCAGCTCATCCGGATGGACTTCACCGACCCGGACGCCATCGACGCGCACGTCCGGCTCGGGCTGCCGGCCGACCTGCTGGCGGCGCCGGAGGGGGAGGAGATCACGTTCTGCGCCCAGGCGGACACGGAGGCGGTGGGCTTCGGGGCCGGCTGGAGCGTGGAGCGCAGTGAGCGCGACGGCTACGTCGTCTGCGACACCACCGGCACCTTCGGCATCGACGACTGGGGCGACGACGCGCTCGTCGCCAAGCCGGTGCTCACCGACGGGGTGTGGGACGTCGACTTCCAGCAGGCGTTCATGCCCGAGGCCACCGTCGTGCTCTACCGGTTCCGGATGGAATTCGGCGGCCCGGTGCTGGAGGCCAGCGAGGGCGGCGAGATCGACGACACCGCGGTCACCTGGAACGGCCCGGCCGCGATCAGCGCCACCGCCGAGGCCGGGAATTAGCGTCTGGGCCGAGCGGCGCTAGAATTTCCTACTGTCCAGCCCCCGTAGCTCAATGGATAGAGCACCGGCCTTCTAATCCGTAGGTTGCAGGTTCGAATCCTGCCGGGCGCGCCGGTCCGATGTCGACGCCCGAATGCGTCCCGGGCAGCGCGAGTCGGGCGACCCCGATGCGGCTACGCTTGTGAGCCATGAGTCAGGTTGCCGAACGACAGCGCCGACTGTCCGGCGTACCCTCCGGCAAGCGCCGGGTGTGGTGGCATCGCGCGCTTCGCCACCCGCTGTTCTGGCTCACCGTCATCCTGCTGCCGCTCTACGGCTTCTTCCTCCACGACCAGTGGCACATGTTCACCGTCGCCGAAGTGTTCGACGACGGCACCCAGACGCTGGCGTTCACCACCGAGACCGTCAAGCAGGCGGCCAGGCTCGCGGCTCCGACGGCGATCGTCTACGCCCTGCTGTTCATCTGGCTCGACCGCTTCCGCGGGCAGAACGTGCTCGTCTGGATCCTGACGTTCGGGTGGGGCGCGGCCGCGTCAACCTGGTTCTCGATCTACATCAACACCTGGATGGGCCAGCAGATGGCCACCACTGCCGCCGACGCCGACACCGGCTCGCGCGCCGCCATCTTCTCCGCGCCATTCACGGAGGAGGCGACCAAGGCGACGGTGCTGTTCCTGCTGATCATCCTCATGCGCCGCCAGATCGTGTCCCGGCTGAGCGTCGTGATGCTGTCGGGGCTGTCCGCGGTGGGGTTCGCGTTCGTCGAGAACATCATCTACTACGGCCGCGTGATCACGTACTCCCTGCACAACATCTCGGTGGCCAACCCCGAGGAAGCGGTGCGCGAGCTGGTCATGCTGCGCGGCGTGTATACGTCGTTCGGGCACCCGCTGTTCTCGATGCTGGTCGCGACGGGGCTGGTGGTCGGCATGTCCGCGCGCTCCAGAATCGTGCGCATCGTGGCGCCGCTGGGCGGGTTCCTCCTCTCGGTCGCCGGGCACATGCTGTTCAACGGCCTCTCGTCCACGCGCGGCGTCGACCAGCTGCGGCCGCACTGGATCATGGCGCTGATCGTCGTGGCGCTGATCGTCGTCTCCCTCGTGGTCTCCGTCTTCCAGCAGGGCCGCCTGATCCGCCACCGCCTCACCGACTACGTCGAGGGCGGCTGGCTGAGCGAGCGGGACGTCGTCGTGTTCAGCGGGCCGTTCAAGCGGAGCAACTACCTGTGGAAGTCCCTGTTCTGGGGGCCGAAACGCTGGTGGTACTCCGCAAGGCTCGTGCGGCGGGTCACCGAGCTCGCCTACCTGCGCTCCGAGGTGACCCGTGGCGTCACGGGGGAGGGCGGCGCGCTCAGGGCCCACGACGTGCTCGAGGAGGTCGAGGCCCTGCGCCCCAAGGCGCTGTCCACCGACCCCGACGTGCGCCTGCTGGGTTGGCGCAAGCCCAAGGTGGTGCCGTCGAAGTCGACGCCGCAGGCGGAGTACCCGGGGCCGTCGGGCCTCGGCGGCAATTGGCCCGCCAGATGACCGACCTCGCGGACGCCCTGCACCACCTGGCCGACGTGCTGCCCGAGGTCACCTTCCCGCTCGACGTCCCCGACGCCGCCGACCACGCCGACGCCGCGCTCGCCCTCGCCGGCCAGGTGCGCGACTACCTCCTGCCCCGGGCGGAGACCCTCGACGCCCCGCTGCTGGCGGTGGTGGGTGGTTCGACGGGCGCCGGCAAGTCGACGCTGGTCAACTCCC
>JAAYZP010000127.1 GCA_012514785.1 Propionibacterium sp.
GTTCCGGGACGCGATGGCGCGGGTCCCGGCTCCGGTGACGATCGTCACGACGGCGGATGAGGAGGGCAACCCGTACGGCACGACGGTGTCCGCGTTCGCCTCGCTGTCGGTGACGCCGCCGATGGTGTTGTTCGCGCTGGACAACCGGGGCGCGATGCGGGACCGCATCACGCTGTCGGGCCGCGTCGGCGTCAACATCCTCGCGGGCGGCCAGGACGAGATCGCGATCCGGTTCGCCAAGCCGGGGCTCCGCTTCGACGACACGGACTGGCACATGGACCGCGGCGTGCCGAGGATCGACGGCGCGGCCGCGTTCCTGCACTGCCACGAGGTGGAGCTGCTGCCCGGCGGGGACCACACCGTCGTGCTCGGCACGGTGGATACAGCGGAGTCGGCGGGCGACGTGTCGCTCAGCTACCACCTGCGCGCGTTCCACGCCGTGCCGCCGGCAGCCCTGGGGTAAACCTTTTCTAAACCTCTCGGGGGGACTAGTGTGGGGCGCATGAGCATCGCCGCCCAGCTGTCCTCGTCCACGCGCACCGCCGACATGTTCAAGATCGGGATCGGCCCCTCGTCGTCGCACACGGTGGGGCCGATGCGGGCGGCCGCCCTGTTCGCCGAACGCCTCGACGGCCTCCCCGTCGCGCGGGTGACCACGCGGCTGTGCGGCAGCCTCGGCGCCACCGGCCGCGGGCACATGACGGACCGCGCCGTCATCCTCGGTCTCCAGGGCTACCTGCCGCAGACGGTGGAATCCGAGGTCGTCGCGGACGCCCTGCGCGTCACCGCCGACCGCGGCAGCATCGACGTGGCCGGGCGCGAGGTGCGCTTCGACGTCGACCTCGACGTCGTATTCGAGCCCCGCACGCTGCTGCCGTTCCACGTCAACGGCATGGTGTTCACCGCGCTCGACGACGCCGGCTCCGAGGTCGCGCGCGGCACCTTCTATTCCACCGGCGGCGGGTTCGTGAGCGAGGAGCGCGACGGCGAGGTGGTCGCCGTCGACGCCCAACCCCGGGACTCCGGACCCGAGCCCTACCCGTACCGCAACGCGGCCGAACTGCTGGAGATCTGCGCGCAGGAGGGGCTGTCCATCTCGGAGGTGGCGCGCGCCAACGACGGCGGCGGCGACGCGCTCGACGACTACCTCGACCTCGTGCACCGCACCATGGACGAGTGCATCGACGCCGGCTGCGAGGCCACCGGCGTGCTGCCGGGCGGCCTCAATGTGCCGCGCCGGGCCGCAGCGCTGCGGGAGCGGCTGATGACGCGGGACCACGAGTCGGGCTCGAGTTGGCGGTCGCACAACGACCCGATGGCCGGCATCGACTGGGTCAACCTCTACGCGCTGGCCGTCAACGAGCAGAACGCGGCTGGGCAGCGCGTCGTCACCGCCCCGACGAACGGGGCCGCCGGCATCATCCCCGCGGTGCTGCGCTACTACGAGCGCTTCATCCCGGGCGCGAGCCGCGACGGGGCCCGGACCTACCTCGTGACCGCCGCCGCGATCGGGGCCGTGATCAAGGCGAACGCGTCGATCGCCGGCGCGGAGGTGGGCTGCCAGGGCGAGGTGGGCTCGGCCAGCTCGATGGCCGCCGCCGGGCTCGCGGAGGCGCTGGGCGGCACGCCTCTGCAGGTGGAGAACGCGGCCGAGATCGCGATGGAGCATTCGCTGGGGCTCACGTGCGATCCGGTGGCCGGGCTCGTGCAGATCCCCTGCATCGAGCGCAACGCCATCGGCGCGGTGAAGGCCATCAACGCCGCCCGCATGGCGCTTTGGGGCGACGGTCGCCACTACGTGCCGCTGGACACCGCGATCGAGACCATGCGCCAGACCGGCCACGACATGCTGACGAAGTACAAGGAGACCTCCGAGGGCGGGCTCGCCGTCAACGTCATCGAGTGCTGAGCGGCCCCCTTCGTCGGCGAGCTAGGTTGGACCACTGGCCGGCGACAGGGAGGAGATACGCGTGCAGGAGTTCGGCAGGCCGTGGCGGATCGCTGGAGCCGCCGCCTGGCTCGCCCTGATGCTGGGCGGCGTCGGCTTCTTCGCGCACCTCGCGTTGACCATGGACGGGACTGCCTCGGCGCTGGTGATGCTCGTCCCGATCCTCACGCTCGCCCTCCTCGCTGTCGACGCGGCACGCTCGCTGGGCCTCGTCGCGAGGGGCCGGCTCAGCACGCGGCAGATCGCCCAACTGTCGCAGAGCGACAGCCTGTTCATCCGCGGACACGCCATCCACCGCCGCGCCGGGCGCATCGCCCGTCGCGCACCCACGCAGCTCGGGCACCTCATCCCCCGACTCCGCGAGGAGCGCCGCATCCTGCGCGACGCGCTGGAGCAAGGCCTCGCCAACCCCACCGCTGTCGCGATCCGCTCCGTCGAACAGGTACTCGCCCCGATCCAGGA
>JAAYZP010000128.1 GCA_012514785.1 Propionibacterium sp.
ATCTCACAGGCCGAAGACGCACCTGTGGGCGCTTGGGTGCTCTCTGATGTGCCGAATTACAACAGCCCCTTCGGGCGGGTGTTGAAACAGGTTCAGATGGTCCCTCTCAGCGCCCTCGAAATGCCGGAGCTGGACGCTGATGGGCAGGTCGATCCGCTCAAGCGGTCGTTCGTGCCGGTTTACCAGACCATGCGCCAGCAGGGGATGACCCCACCTTCGGTGGAAGTGTTCGCGCTCGACGACGGAACGCTCCGTCTTGTCGACGGGCATCGCCGCGCGGTGGCAGCGGCGCGCGAGGGGGAGACTGAGGTGCGCGCACTGGTGACCCCATCCCCCAGCGTCGAGGCCCAGATTTACGCCGAAGTTGCTGGGTCCGTTTCACCTATCCGTCGTCCCGGCCCGGACGCCTCCGGGGTCGACGCCGTGTGGCAGGCGGCGGTCGCGCACATGCAGCGCCCGACGGACCCACACCCAGACGACGCAGCTACGCAGGAGCAGGTCGACACGATCGAGGACGAGGGCGAGAACGCGGCAAACTTCCAGTTCTACGGCGTGGCCACCGGTGTGCACAACGGCGTACCCGACACCATCGTGGCGGTGGGCCGGGTGCTGCCTCTGGCCTCCGGGATGTGGAAGGCGATTCTCGGGTTCCCCGCCCACTACGGCCGCCCCGCTGTCGAACAGACCTTCGAGACGAGCAAGGAGGCGCTGGACTGGCTCAAGAACGAGCACAACGTCAACGCCTCGAAGGTGATCGGCGAGGTCAACCCGCAGCCTGACACGGTGTCGTACATCGACCAGTTCCGCGCGTCCAACCCGATGATTCGTCGGCTGGCGCAGGCGGTGCGGGCAGTGCTCCAGCCTGTCGCGCCGCAGTTCGCGGACTGGGCGGCGAACCGCACGCTCACTGCCCTCAACATCCTGTACGCGGGGATTGCGACCGACCGGTACTTCGCCATGAAGCACGACCAGATCGTGGGCGAGCTGGAGGGCGTGAACCCGGGGCTGGCCCGTCGCATCGCTACGGCGCAGCGCGAGATTTCCGTGGTGCACAACCGCAGCGAGCTGGCCCGCACCCGTGACAACATCATCCGCGCAGTCAGTGCTGCGGGCATGGAGCTGGGGCGGCTCTCCCTGTTCCGTGCGGCCCTCCATGCCCCCGAGCGAAATGCCTCCCTCGGAGACACGGCGATCGTCGGGCCAGAAGGTCCGGTGCGCAGCAAGGACGTGGTGAACTTCACCTACGAGGGGCTGACAGGGCAGGCGGCACTGGGCGCGTTCGATGCGTCGCTCACCCCCGAGGAGCGCGTGGTGTTTGGGCGCTTGAACGAGGCGTGGACGGAGGCTCGCCGCCAGACGAACTGGCGTCTGTACCAGTCCGGCATGCTGACTCGTGACGAGTTCTACGCCCGCAGCGGTCCCGACGCCAAGTGGGCCAACTACCTCCCGATCAAGCGGTTCGACTCGGAGATCGTCGGCCAGCGCCGGCGCGGGGTCAGCAGCGGCACATCGTCGCTCCAGCAGGTGGACTACGCCAAGCTGTTTCAGGTGGCCTTCGCCGAGATGGAGGGCGACCAGAAGGCGGCCATCACCGCGCAGCTCAACCGGGAGATCGCCGACGCGGTGCGGGCGTACCCCACGTCGTTCGACGCTCTCGTCGGCGCGCGGGAGCCCCGTAGTCAGGGCGTGGACGTGGAAGCCAAGTGGGTCGACGCCGATCTGTTCGAGGAGAACTCGCTGGTGTTCTTCGAGGAAGGCCGCAGGCGCAAGATCGTGTTCAACGACAAGGAGACGCAGCTCTACATCAACGCCCGCCGGAACCGGCGGGGTCTGGTCGTGTCCTCGCTGGGGGCCATGACGCACATGATGGCCGCTACCCGCACCACATGGGCGGTTCCCTTCATCGTGCAGGCAGCGGCTGCTTGGGACACCACGATGACCTTGCTGGGGTTCCAGAACGCCGCCGGTGGCACGCTCAACGGGCCCGACTCCCTGCGAGTGGCCTCCCGTTCGCTCCGCCATTTCATCCCGAACTTCCAGAAGCTGATGCGGCAGGCGTGGACGGGTCAGACCGACGACCCGTACCTGATGCTCTACAGCGAGCGTGGTGGCGGCGTGGCGCCGGGCGCCCGCTCGGGCTTCGACGAGACTTCGGCGGCCGCGCGCCGGCTGGACCCGTTCAATACCACAGGGATTTTCGACCCGGGCGTGCGCGGTGCGCTCC
>JAAYZP010000129.1 GCA_012514785.1 Propionibacterium sp.
CACCTCCGCGTGAACCGTCGCGACGATCCCGACATGGCCTTCGTGCTGATCTACGTGCGGCCGGAGCATCGACGTCGCGGCATCGGCCAGAGACTGGTGGCAACGCTCGAGGACGCGGTCCGCGAGCTCGCGCCCGCACGGCTCACGAGTTGGGTCACCACACCGGTGCCCGAGGGGGCGACGATCAGCCCGGCGCACGGCGTCGGCGCGGTTCGGGCCGACCACGACGGGGTGAAGATGGCGTTGCGGGAGGGGTTCACGCTGGCCCAGGTGGAGCGCGTCAGCCGCTACGACTTCGACCGGCCGCTCGTCGATCCGCACGAGGCGCTGGCGACCGCGCGGGCAGCGGCCGGGGAGAGCTACGAGCTCATCGTCTGGGCGGGGGCGGCGCCGTCGGACATGTGCGACGACCTCGCCCGCCTGACCGAGCGGATGAGCCGGGACGTGCCGAGTGGAGGACTCACCGTCGTGGAGGAGTCGTGGGATGCGCAGCGGATCCGGAAACGGGATCGGGACATCCTGATCGGCAACCGGCTGTACCGCGCGGTGGCGCGCCACGTGGGGTCGGGGGCGATCGTCGCGCTGAACGAGTTGGTACGCAACCGGAGCAACGAGCAGGCCTACGTCGACCAGTGGGACACCGTCGTGTTGCCCGAGCACCGCGGGCACCGCCTCGGCATGCTGGTGAAGGCCGCCAACCTCATCCAGGTGCGGGAGGCCGAGCCGAGCGCGACGGCGGTGCTGACGTGGAACGCGGAGGAGAACCGGTACATGCTGAGCGTCAACGAGTCGCTGGGGTTCCGGGAGATCCTGCGCGAGGCGGCGTTCGAGAAGCTCCTGTGAGCCTGCGGGCTCGAATCGATCGAGTCGGGCGCGCGATTTCGTGGTCGCCACTACCCTTGAGCCATGGATACGGTTCGCTGGGGAATCATCGGTACGGGCGGCGTCGCGAATTTGGTGGCCGGGGATTTTCGGCTGGTCGCGGACGCTGAACTCGTGGCCGTCGGCTCCCGCGCGCAGGCCACCGCCGACGCCTTCGCTCGCAAGCACCACATCCCGCGCGCCTACGGTTCGTACCGCGAGCTCCTCGACGACGACAGCATCGACGTCGTCTACATCGGCACGCCCCATCCCCAGCATCGCGACGTCGCGCTCGCGGCGATCGAGCGGGGGAAGGCCGTTCTGGTGGAGAAGGCGTTCACTGCCACGTATGCGGGTGCGAAAGAGGTCGTCGACGCCGCCCGCGCCCAGAACGTGTTCCTGATGGAAGCGATGTGGACCCGGTTCCAGCCCGCGATCCAGGCCGCCAAGGAAGTGGTGGCGTGGGGTCGCATCGGCGACGTCGTGAGCGTGCAGGGTGACCTCATCGCCAACCGCGCGTTCGATCCGTCCGAGCGCCTGTTCAACCGCGCGATGGGTGGCGGTGCGCTGCTCGACCTCGGCGTGTACCCGATCTCGCTCGCGCAGTTCTTCCTCGGCGAGGTGAAGGAGGTGCACTGCGCCGCGCGCCTCTACCCCAACGGGGTGGACGCGGCCGCGAGCATCACCCTGAAGCACATCGGCGACTCGCTCAGCTCGCTCGTGTGCGCCTTCGACGGGCATGGCCCCGGCGGTTTCCTCATCTCGGGGACGAAGGGGTGGATCGAGATCCAGCCCCGGTTCCACCACCCGACGTCGATCACGATCAACCGCTCGGGCGTCCTGCCGCGCGTCATCGAGACCCGCGCCATCGGCAAGGGGTACGCGCACCAGTTCGCGGAGGTGACGCAGCGCATTCTCGCGGGGGATACGGAGTCGTCGACGATGCCGCTGTCGGACACCTTGGAGGTCATGCGGGTGCTGGAGGAGTGCACGGACCAGGTGGGGATCCAGTACGAAGAGGCCACCGTCGACATCGGCTGACCCCGTCGCGGGCTAGAAATGGTGCATGCAGCGTTGCCCGTGGAGCTTTCGACGGTCGGCCGCCGCGGTGGTGGCGGTCGTCGCGCTGGCTGCGTGCTCACCTCTCGGCGATGATGCGCCCACGTCGGACTTGGGTTCCCCGACCCCTGCCGCGTCGCCGTCGCTGGCCGACGAGCAGCAGGCGGCAGTCGTCACCGTGCTCGAGTACTTCCGCGTCGCCGACGAGCTGCGCAGCGACCCCGAGTCGGACATCGACCTCCTGCTCGACGTGGCCGACGGTGAGCGCCATGCGTTCCACGTCGAGGAGATCGAGGGCCGACGCGAGCGCGGCATCGTCCAGGTCGGCGAGGCGTCGTACGAGATCCTGACCATCGGGGCCGTGGAGGACGTCGATGGGCGGACACTGGTGCGGATCAGCGCGTGCAGCGACAGCAGCGCCGTGGACATGATCGACGTCGCGACGGGCGAGTCGGTGCTCACCGACGAGCGGGAGTTCCACGTCTACTGGGTGCTCGACGTCGCGGAGGACGGTTCGCTGTGGAAGGTGGTCGACGGCGCCAGCGAGGTCCGGGACCCCTGCGGAGATTGAGGTTGTTTTCGACCGGGCTTCGCGACGTTTGCTGGTTTGAGCGTCCGTCGAACCCCCCCTGGGCTGGTGCAGGGACTAGGTTCCAGCGGTCGCTGACGTCGGTTTCGACCCTTCGACCATCGCGAGTTCGTCCCTCACGCGCGAGCTCAGGGACCGCCTTTCGCGGGCTCGTTCCTCGCGCCGGGAGCTCAACCAGCAAGTCTCCTGGTTTGCTGGTTGAGCTCGCCCGCGACGAAGGAGCTGGCGATGGTCGAAACCACCCCCAGCATGCGCAGATAACTCATCAAGAAATCTGGTATAAAAGTGCTAGCCATCTGTGAAATGAGCCACATTTGAGCTATAATAAGAGACATGGAAACCACCACTGTCGCAGCCGCCGAACGGCTCCGGTCCGCTCTCGTCGGGGAGCGTGCTGCGGAGGCCGCGAAATTGGAGGCGTTGGTGGATCTCGCTGTCCGATACCGGGTATCGGACAGCTCGGGTGAGTACGCCACGATCCTGCCCGAGCTCACCGAGAAACTCCTCCCCGTCGGGGGCGACGGCTGCCCCCTCATCTCCGAGTTCTGCACCCACGAACTCGCCGCACTCCTCGGTGCCTCCGTGCATTCCGCGACGAAGCGGCTGCACCACGCCCTGAACTTGCGCTTCCGCCATCCGGTGCTCTGGCGGGCGGTGCAGGAGCTTGAGGTGGTGGCGTGGAAGGCGCTCGAAGTCGCGAAGCGCTGCGACTCGTTGCCGGTGGCGGATGCGTTGGTGGTCACCGACCTCTGGATGGCCACCCAGCACCAGCTCAACGACGGTGAGGCCCTCGACCTCGCGGACACCCTGATTGCGAAGCAGCGCCCCGACCTCCTCCGGGAGAAGGAACGCAAAGCCCTCGAAGACCGCTACGTCTCCATCGGGCGGTACAAGGACGGCGTGATGCAACTGTTCGGGCAGCTGGATGCCCTGGATGCGCAGTACTTCAAAGCCGCGCTGAATCAGTTCGCCGACCTGCTTGCCGAGTACGAACCCAACGATGAACCCGAGACCCGCGGGGAACTCATGGCCCGGGCGGTCGGCTACCTCGCCTCCCCAGCGCGCGGGTTGGAGTTATTGCAGCGGGCCGCGCAGCAGTCACTCTTCGACGACATCCCCACCCCAGCCGACGCACCCAGCAACGACCTCCCCGCCGACGAGGAACACGACACGGCCCCGACCCATCCCGCCGCCAGCCCCGCTGGTTGTGGCGGGCACACGTGCGGTGCCGTCACCGTCGACCCGGAGGAACTGTTAC
>JAAYZP010000013.1 GCA_012514785.1 Propionibacterium sp.
GGAGTTCAGTGACCTCCGCGTACCAGACTCCATCCTCAAGATGCTCCACCTCTGCCCTGCGCAGCGCTGCCTCACAGTACGGGCCGATGGCGCGCACATCCGGCGCAGGGGATGTAGGGCGAGAGACCACGGGTTGTGAGTAGACGATGCACACGGATGAGCGCTGAACCGCCGCGCAACTGCTATCCCATCCGAGGCTGTCCGTGATATCGGGCGTGCGCTGTGCGTTCGTCGCGGTCGTCATTTCGGCTTCCTCAGGCTCTCTGGCGAGTTGACAGACAGCACGTTCGCCGAGCGAACGATGTAGACCGGGTTCCCGTCGTCATCGTATTCGTTCTCGACTCGGGCGATTTCTGTCGCCACTAGCTTCACGCGCACGACGCTTCCATCGTCGAGGAAGTACTCATTCCAGTGTTCGGCTGTCGCCCTGTAGCCCACGGGCTGCACTTCGACCTCTCTGCCGTCTGGGTAGCGCATTGAACGCTTGTCGGGCATCCCTACTCCCGTCGTGGCGTGGTGGATGGCACTCGCGAGTATACCCGTCACTCAAGGCTATCGTCAGCATCGTGACCGAAGTTGAATGCAGGCAACTCAGTGACAACGCGACCAGACGCGCACAATCCGAGCCGCCTCCCCTCAGGGAAAGCCCGCGAACGGAAGCCGCCGCCGTGGGGCGCCGAACGCGTCGGGTCGCGACCCGCTGGCGATGCCCACGACGGCGGCTCAGAGTGTGCCTCTGACTACCTCCCGTTGCCCGCGGACTTGCCCGCGGATTTGCCCGCGAGACGTGCTTTCGGCGCCCTATTGGGGTCGAGACGTGCGATAACCGACCCTCTGCCGAAAGGCCCGTTTTGCAGGCTGTTTTTGAGACTCAAGCGGCCTGTGCGATACTCCGCTGCAGGCGTGAGCGGGAACTCGAAAACCGTTAGGGGCGGTTCCGTCCCTCGGGGGTTCGAATCCCCCCCTCTCCGCCATTCCCAGGACTTCAGCGCTCGCGCCTTTCGCGTTTCTGCGACAACGAAACGACTGCACTGGAACGGCGCCGGCAGGTTTCGGCCGCGGCGCGCTGTCCTTGCGGCGGCGATCTGTTCTTCCTGACGGCGCAAGAGCGCCTCGCCGGTCTTCGAGAAGATAAAGAGGCAGTTGCCGTGGGTCGTCCGCAGGTCCGCATGGCCGGCGCGCTGCATGATGCGGCTGTCGGGCGCGCCGTCGTGACGAGGGCGACCACGGGCTTCGGCCTCGACCTGGTGCGCGCGTACGCGGGAGAAGGAAAGGACTGACGCGCCCATCGGACCCTCCGTGCTCGGCGAGGCGACGCGGCGGTCGCGGGCCGGGTTCGAGCTGTCGGGCAGGGCCGTCAGGGGGCGCGCCGAATCCGTGAGCACGTAGCGGCGCGCCCGACGGCCGCCGCGCCCGCGGACAAGGAGTCCCCCGTGGCGGAACAGGAACGCTGGCAGATCCCTTCGTGGGTGCGGCTCATCGGACTGACGAGCTGGTACGGCATCGGCGTCGCGATCGCGATCGCGATCGGCGCGTGGTTCGTGAGCGCGACCCGCACGATCATCATCCCCTTCGTCCTCGCAGTGCTGCTCGCGGCGATGCTCTCGCCGGTCGCCGACCGCCTCGAGAAGCGCGGCGTGAAACGCTGGATCGGGGCCCTGCTCTGCACCCTGCTGGTCGTGCTGGTCGGCGCCGGCCTCGTGCTGCTCATCGTCGTGCAGGTGATCAACCAGGCGCCGCAGATCGGCGACCAGGTGGGCAAGGCGATCTCGGACGTCGCCGGCTGGCTCGACGAGCAGGGATGGGGCGGCGATCTCGTCACCTCCCTCGAGAACAGCGTCAAGGAGAACTGGCGGTCGATCGTCAAGGGCGTCGCGCCGCGCGTCAGCCACGGCCTCAGCTCGCTGGCCACGTGGGCGCTCGTCATCGTGCTCGCCGTGAACATCCTCTTCTTCCTCATCAAGGACGGACAGCAGATCTTCCGCTGGGCGAGCGGCCACCTCGGGATGCCGAGGGAGATCGGCGCCAACACGCTCGTCTACAGCGCGCGCAGCATCCGCGGCTATTTCGTCGGCACCACCGTCGTCGGCGTCGTCAACGCTCTGGTGGTGAGCGTCGGCGCCCTGGTCCTGGGGACCCCGCTGGCCTTCGTCCTCGGGGTCGTCACGCTGTTCACCAACTACATCCCGTTCATCGGCGCGCTCGTCGGCGGAGCGTTCGCGGTGCTGATCGCGTTCGCCGGCGGTGGCTTCACCGACGCTCTCGTCATGCTCATCCTGGTACTCGCCGCCAACGGTCCCGCGCAGTGGATCGTCCAGCCGCTGGCGCTGGGCGCGAGCCTGAACCTGCATCCCATCGTCGTGCTGTTCACGACGATGGCGGGCGCGATCCTGGCGGGACCGATCGGTGGCGTCGTCGCGGCACCGCTCGCCGCCGTCGCCGTCGAGGCCGTCCGTCAGATCAGCGCCGCGGGGCTGTTTGACGAGAGGCCCGGGGACGAGGCCGGCGAGCCGCCGCCCCGGGACGAGGCCGGCGAGCCGCCAGCGGCGCTGGAGAGCGGAGCACCGTGATGACGGCGAGCGGACCGGACGGCGACGGGAACGACGCGGGCGCGGCCGGCCCTCCGCATCGGACATGAGGTCCACGACGCCGTGCGGTCGCGGGGTCTCAGGCTCATCGTTCCCGCAGCGGGGCTCTCGCCGGGGCTCTCGCCGGCGGGCCGCACCCGCAGGTTCCGGCCACGGCGCGCCGGGGTTTTCGGCCCCCGGGCCTTCTGGTATCG
Organism: Propionibacterium sp.; assembly: GCA_012514785.1. Lineage (GTDB taxonomy): Bacteria > Actinomycetota > Actinomycetes > Propionibacteriales > Propionibacteriaceae > Arachnia. The sequence continues at coordinate 2,783 of JAAYZP010000013.1, forward strand.
TTGGCCCCCTTCAGTGGGCGATTAGCTCAGTGGGAGAGCGCCCGCCTCACACGCGGGAGGTCGTTGGTTCAAATCCAACATCGCCCACCATGCGCCCTCCGTCTTCGCCCGCCGTCCATCGCACCCGGCCCCGTTTGTCCCAAACGCTGAACCGCAGCGGATCGGGTTGAAGTGCGCCGGCAGAGGATGTAGCGTTTCTGCTTGGCCCAACCACGAACATCTGGGCGACCGGACCTTCTCGTCCGCTCTCTCGCCCGGTCCCAAGGGGTCCCCCTGCAGCCTGGAGAGTGCGGGCCGCAGCACGGAATCAGGGCGCGAACCGTCCCGCCGCGGGCGACGCGCTGTGTGAGCAGGCAACACGAGCGACGGTTCACTGGAGGTGAACAGGGTGGCAGACCAGCCGAAGTTGTTCCCGCCTGACCCCGAGTTCTCCAAGAACGCTTGGATCAAGAGCATGGAGGAGTACGAGGCTCTGTACAAGCGTTCGGTCGAGGACCCGGAGGGTTACTGGGCGGAGCGCGCCGAGGACGCCCTCGTCTGGACCAGGAAGTGGGACAAGGTCCTCGATTGGAGCTTCGACCCCGTCCCGTACGTCAAGTGGTTCGAGGGCGGCGAACTCAACGCCACGTACAACTGCCTCGACCGCCACGTCGAAGCGGGCAAGGGCGACAAGGCCGCTCTGATCTTCGAGGGCGATCCCGGCGACACGAAGACCTGGACCTACAAGGAGCTTCTGGACGAGGTCAGCAAGTTCGCCAACGTGCTGAAGAAGCACGGTGTCAAGAAGGGTGACCGCGTCGCCCTGTACCTCCCGATGATCGGCGAGCTGCCGATCGTCATGCTCGCCTGCGCGCGCATCGGCGCCATCCACATGATGGTCTTCGGCGGTTTCTCGGCCGAGGCGCTCAAGTCGCGTATCGACAACTGCGGCGCCGAGGTGCTGATCTGCGCCGACAAGGGTCACCGCGGGGTCAAGACGACCGCCTCCAAGACCAACGCCGACGTCGCCATCAGCGGCGAGACGACGATCAAGAAGGTCATCGTCATCAAGCGTGTCGACGGCGACGTCCCCATGCAGGAAGGCCGCGACGTCTGGTACCACGACGAGATGGCCGCGCCGGACATCACCGCCGACTGCGCACCGGTGCCGGTCGACGCCGAGCACCCGCTCTTCATCCTCTACACGTCGGGCTCGACCGGCACCCCCAAGGGCGTCATCATGAGCACCGGCGGCTACCTGGTGTTCGCGCACGACTCGGCCAAGTACGTCTTCAACCTGCACGACGACGACATCCACTTCTGCACCGCCGACATCGGCTGGATCACGGGCCACACGTTCTGCGTGTACGGCCCGCTGGTGAACGGCGTCACGAGCGTCGTCTTCGAGGGACTGCCGACGTATCCCGAACCGGACCGCTACTGGCAGGTCGTCGAGAAGCACAAGACGACCACCGTCTACACGGCGCCGACCGTCATCCGCAGCCTCAAGGGCCAGGGCGACGAGTGGCCTGAGAAGCACGCGATGTCTTCGCTGCGCGTCATGGGCTCCGTCGGCGAGCCGATCGACCCCGAGAGCTGGCTCTGGTACTACGAGAAGGTCGGCAAGGGTCGCATCCCGCTGTGCGATACCTGGTGGCAGACCGAGACCGGCGGCCTCATGATCACCCCGCTGCCGGGCGTCTCGACCCTCAAGCCGGGTTCCGCCTGCCGTCCGTTCTTCGGCGTGCGCACCAAGGTCCTCACCGACAAGGGCGAGCCCGCCCCCGTGGGCGAGCCCGGACACCTCGTCATCACCCACCCGTGGCCGGGAATGATCCGCGGCACGTGGGGCGACGTCGAGGGCAAGCGCTTCAAGGAAGTCTACTTCGCGATGTTCCCGGGCGTCTTCACCACCGGTGACGGCTGCGCCATCGACGCCGACGGCGATCACTGGCTCAAGGGCCGCATCGACGACGTCCTCAACGTCTCCGGGCACCGCATCGGCACCTCCGACGTCGAAGGCGCCCTCGTGGCGCACGCGTCCGTCGCCGAGGCCGCCGTCGTCGGGTATCCGCACGCGGTCAAGGGCACGGGCATCTACGCCTACGTCGTCCTCAAGCAGGACGTCGAGCCGAGCGACGAGCTCAAGAAGGAGCTTGCCGTCCACGTGCGCAAGGTCGTAGGCCCCATCGCCACGCCCGACAAGATGCAGTTCGCGACCACCGGCCTGCCGAAGACCCGCTCGGGCAAGATCATGCGCCGCATCCTGCGCAAGATCGCCGAGGGCGAGTTCGACCGGCTTGGCGACACGTCCACGCTGGCCGACCCGTCGGTCGTCGAGGACCTGAAGGCGAACAAGCAGTAGCACTCCGCGGAGACGCGTCACGACGAGGGGCCGCCGCAAGGCGGCCCCTCGTCGTTGGCGGGGCGGGCTCGAGCGAAGACGCTGCCCATGGACGGCGGGGCCGCAGGCGGCGGAGGTCGCGGCGCGACGGCGCGACGTTTGCGCCGCCTCCACCCGCAGCGTACACTCCGGCCTTGGTCGCGCTAGGCGGGGAGCCAGCGGTGCCCTGTACCCGCAATCCGCTACAGCGGGGCTGAATCCCCGCCCGAGGGACCGTCCCGCGAGGCTGTCGGCCGCCGTGCGGCGTCGAGGGCCGGGTCCCACGCAATGGAACCCTGCGAACCGCGTCAGGTCCGGGAGGAAGCAGCGCTAAGCAGGCCCTTTCATGTGCCGTGGGGTCGCCTGGCCGGAGCTTGCACCCGGCAAGGACGCTCGGAGGACGCGTTTCGACGGCGGGTGCGCGACCGCTTCTTTCACCTCACCCCGCTGTCCGGCGCGCTTCCCCGCCCGCCGTGCCCGGCGGTACACTAGCCCTCCGATGCGACGCTCCCTCTATCGCGAATACCGACCGCGGACGTTCGACGAGCTGGTCGGCCAGACCCATATCGCCCGCACGCTGAAGAACGCGGTCGAGGCGAACACGGTGGCCCATGCCTACGTGTTCGCCGGTCCGCGTGGCACCGGCAAGACGAGCACGGCGCGCATCCTCGCCAAGGCGCTCAACTGCACCGGGACCCCCGACGCGCCGAAGACGCAGCCGACGGCGCACCCGTGCGGCGTGTGTGACCACTGCCGCGCGATCGCCGACTCCGTCTCGCTCGACGTCATCGAGATGGACGCCGCCTCGAATGGCGGCGTCGACGACATCCGCGACCTGCGCGACCACGTCGCCTACGCCCCCGTCGAGGAACGTTTCAAGGTCTACATCATCGACGAGGTGCATATGCTCTCGCGCGGGGCGTTCAACGCGCTGCTCAA
>JAAYZP010000002.1 GCA_012514785.1 Propionibacterium sp.
AAGGGAATACGCGTTGTATTTGCCGCCAAGGACGATCAGCCCGTCTCCAAGGTTGAGGTCGTCAGCGCCGGCGTCAGGGATCGGATCCCTGGCTCCGGGTGCACGTGCGCGCGGGCGGCACGATCGAGTCGGTGGCGAAGCGCTCGATGGTGATCCCCGGCACGCTGGACGAGTGGCGGGAGTGGACCGGGTTGGCGTTCGACGCGAGCGGCCCCGTCGAGGTGCCGGGCGCGCTCGCGCCGGTGCTGTGCGACGTCGAACGCGGCACCGCCGTGTACGTCGAGCCGAACGTCTGGGTGCGCCACCGCGCCTGAGACCGGGCGCGGGCGAGGTCAGCCGTCGGCGTCGGCGTCGCCCCGGTCGGGGATCGACCACCAGGTGAACGCGCCGGAGGAGACCTGCAGGTCGGCGAGGTCGTCGTCGGTGGCGCCCTCCGGCACCGCGAAGATCCACGTGCCCGTGAACACGTCGCCCGCGGCCAGGCGCTCCGGCATCTCGGGGCGGCCGCCGTGGAGCACCGGCTCCACCAGGGCGCCGTCGAGCACGACGAGGTCCAGCCGGTCCGAGAGGAGCGTGGCCTGCGCCGGCCCGTCGTTTAGGAAGGTGGCGACGATCTCCAGGGTCGGGCGGCCGGCCGCGACGGAGTCGGTGTCCGGCGATGTCCCGCGGGTGACGCCGTGGAGGCAGGCGGTCACGCCGCGGTGGTCGAGCTGGGTGGCGTCGAGCCCGAGGCCGGTGGGAGCCGCGTCGTCGGCGTCACCGTCGCACGGGATCGGGTCGAGCACCTCGCCGAACGCGCCGGGGGGCGACACCGACGGCGCCACGGAAATGGCTGGCGGCGACGACGGCCCGGGAACCGGTTCGTCGGTGGTGCAGCCCGCGAGGGCGAGCAGTGCCGCTGCCGACACCGCCCAGCCCCTGCGGATCGGGCTCATTCAGCCACCCAACCCGGATACTTCGGGCCGCCGGGGGTGGTGGGAGGCTGCGCGGTGATGTTGGCGCCGGGGGGCGGCCACTGGTTGCCGCCCGGCAGCGCGTAGACGGCGATCGCGTCCTGCGAGACCTGGGCCATGCTCGTCACGCTGCCCTCGACGTACTCGATCATGCTGGTGACCATGGTGCCGACCTCCTCGATCACGGTGCCGATGAGGTCGGAGAGGCCCTCCAACACCGACGTCCAGGTGGTGGGGCTGACAACGCCGACGAAGTTGATGACGGCCTGCGCCGCCTCGGCCGTGACCCGAGTGTAGACGCCCACCATGTCCGTGATGTAGCTGAGCAGGCTCTGCAGGTGGCCCATCAGGAAGTCTTGGAGGCCCTTGATCATCTCGGTGGTGACGGTGCCAGCGCCCTCCTGCTGCTCCACGGACGTGAAGTACGCGGAGGCGGCCGGGCCGGTCCAGCTGACCGCACCTTCGACGGTGTTGAGGTCCATCGAGCCGGTGGTGGAGGCCGCCTCCTGGTTGACGCCCTGCCACTTGACCCACGACGCGGCGAGGAACGGCGGCCCGGCGATCCAGGGGATGATCTCCTCCCAGATCCAGGTGACCACCTCGGTCACCTTGGCGAACGCGTCCTCGAAGGCCTGGTTCAGCTTGTCCACCTGGCTGGCCACCCACTGCCAGAACGTGTCCCACCCGTTGCGGTCGTCCAGTTCGCGCTGGGCGTGGTCATGCATCTCGCCGAGGTTGCCGTCGTGCTCCGTGCGGAAGTCGTTGCAGGCGGTCTCGAGGTCTTCCGTGGCGATCCTGATCGATGCGTCGAGGGCCATCAGTCGAACCCCACTTCGTCGAGGATGCGGTCGGCGGTGGCGGTGTTCTCGGCCTCGGCCGCCGCGTAGGCGCGGGCGGTCTGCTCGAGCATGTCGCCCATCTGCTTGGTGGCTTCGGTGCCGCGCTGCAGGAGCGACTCGATGATCAACCCGCAGATGTGGTCGTGCGTCTCCTTGAAGCCGGGCACCAGGGTGCTCCACAGCGCCCCGTCCGGCGCCTCGGCCTCCACGGCGAGGTTCTTCACCTCCGCCAGGCGTTCGCTGACGTCGTACCAGTGCTGCTGGTGGTTGCGGAAATAGGTGACGTTGTACTGGATGACTTCGCTCACGGGGTTTCCTCCGTTCTCGTGAGGCGGGCCAGCCCCATCTCCGCCAGGACGGCGTCGAGGCGCTGACGGATTTCTGCGGCTTCCTCCGCCATGGGCGGCGGCGGGGTGTCGTCGGGGAGCTCCGCGGACCGGCGGATGGTGTCGGTGAGCGCGGTGCTGAGCCCGGCGGCGGCGACGTTCTCGATCCAGGGCTCACGGAACTCGAAGCCGACGATGGTCCCGTGCTGCCGGACGACGCCGACGTTGAGGTTGGCGAGGTGCTCGGCCTCCGGGCGGGGCCGCTCCTCCTGCCCGTGCCGCTCCTTCGCGATCGCGACGGCGCGGGCGGCGGCCGAGCGCATCTCGCGACGCAGCCCCCGCAGGTCGTCCAGGATCGAGAGTGCCGCAGCCGGGTCGCGGTGCTGCGGCGTGTGCCGCTCCCCCGCCAGCTGCCACGTCGACCGGGCGACGCGTTCCTGCGCGGGTTCCGCACCCTCCGCCAGCAGCCGGGCCACAGCCGCGCCGAGCGCCGCCGGACTCAGGTCCTGCTGCCAGGACGGGGCGATCGCCACCTCGTCCGGCTGGCTCCCGACCCACGTGACGCTGACCTTGCCGGTCTCGTCCGACGTCGTTGCGTAGCTTGGTTCGCTCATCGACTCTCCGCACCTCCGCGGCCAAGAGTAGAGGGCGCCGGGGTCAGTCCCGGCCGCGGAGGTGCGGCTCGATTCAGACGCCGGTCGGCGGCAGTCCGGGCCTCGGGCGGTCATCGTCGGTGCCGTCGTCGCCGGCGCCCGGTTCGGTGGGCTCCTCGCCCGGGTCGCTGGGCTCCTCACCCGGTCCGGTCGGCTCCTCGCCCGGCTCGGTCGGCTCTTCACCGGGCTCGCCCTCGACGACGGTGATGCTCCGGATCTCGCTGATGGCCTCGCCACCGTACGCGTCCCTGGTCACGACGTAGAAGCCGTGGGCGCCGAGCAGGTCCTCGGGCCAGTCGGCCGTGACGACGCTGCCGGACGCGACGTCGTCGAAGGCGCCGAGCGAGCGCTCGGACAGCACGTCGACGGTGAACCCGTGGGTCACGAGCGACTTCACCTTCGGCTCGATCCCCAGGTCTGCGTAGGCGATCTCGAACGACTGGTGCTCGGGCTCGAGCGTGGCGTCGTCGGCGTCGAAGTCTTCCAGCGACGGCGAGTAGGTGCGCACCATCATGCGCTCGCCCTCGTTGTCGAAGTGGTGGAGCCGGATGTAGCCCTGGCCGCCTTCCGGCAGGCCCTGGTAGTCGAAGAGCATCGAGTACACGGTGCGCTCGTCGGTGCCGTCGCGGTCGTCGTCGAACGTGTCGATGCGCGTGTAGGCATCGTGGTAGTGCCCGGACTGCACCATCCGCACGTTCGGGTTGTGGGCGATCACCTCGTCGAACATGCGCTGCGGCAGGAGGCCGAGGCCGCCCGTGGTGAGCATGTACTCGTGGAGGTTGATGACCGCGATCCGCTCGGGGTACTGCGCGAGCACGTCGTTCATCCACGCGATCTGCTCGTCCTCGGCGCCCCAGCCCATGTACAGGTAGAGGAAGTCGATGCCGCCGGCGGAGACGAGGTCGACATGGCCGCGGTTGTCGAGGTGCGATGCCGCGAACCAAGGGGTGCCCGCGAAGCGCGCGTCGCCGAAGAACTCACTGTAGTCCGAGTAGTCGACGTCCCAGCCGGACACGTCGTGGTTGCCGGCGAGCACGCCGTACGGGATGCCGGCGTCGTCGAGCAGGCGGTAGGCGGCGTCGGCGCGCTCCATCTGGCCGGGGATGCGGTTGTTGTCGACGATGTCGCCCGTGTGGTGGACGTACTGCAGGTTGAGGTGCTCCGCCTGCTCGACGAGGAACTCGCTGATGCCCAGCTGGTGGTGGTGCCAGTCGGGGTTGGAGTTGTAGTACTGCGTGTCGCTGATGTGCGCGACGGTGAAGTCGTAGCCGCCGCGCGGCTCAGCCTCGGGATGGAACGGGGGCAGCGCGGAGTCGCGATCGCTGAGGTTGCCCTGCGCCCAACCGTCGGTGTGCTGGACCAGCACCGTCATCTCGCCGTCGACGGCGTGGCCCTCGGCCCGGACCAGCGCCTCCAGCGTGACGCCGGGTGCGTCGGCGATCGTCTCGGCGACGCGGTGCCAGGTGCCGTCGGTGGTGAGCACGCTCATGCTGACGCGCTGGCCGTCGTTGATCTCGCCGTCCCACGTGATGCGGGCGCGGTAGTCGTCGCCCGCGTCGGCGGGCACGTCGACGGTGAACACCTGGTAGGGCAGCAGCGTCGCGCTGGTGACGGCCTCGCCGAGGGGCGTGGCGGCACCTTCGCGCGCCGTGGCGAGGGCGTCGGAGGTGGCGCCGCCCGTGACGCTGACGTCGCCGTCGGCGGCGTCGAGGTGCCAGCCGAGGTTGAAGGACCCGGTCTGCGGGTCGTCGGTGGGGTCGGTGACCCGCGCGGTGAGCTCGTCGCCGGCGGTGATTGCCGCGCCG
>JAAYZP010000130.1 GCA_012514785.1 Propionibacterium sp.
CGACGGACACACCCACCGCCGACGAGACCACCCCCGCAGCCGAGCCCACCGACGACGCCACCGACGAGGCGCCCCCGGCCGCCGAGGGCAGCCTCACGATGTGGACCGACGAGACCCGCATCGCCGCCTTCCAGCAGCTGGGTGAAGCCTTCGCGGCGGAGACCGGCGTCGAGATCGACGTCGTCCAGAAGCCCACCGACGACGTCCGCCCGGACTTCATCTCCCAGGCCCCCACCGGCCAGGGCCCCGACATGATCGTCGGCGCGCACGACTGGCTGGGCGGCCTCGTCCAGAACGGCGTGATCGCCCCGATCGACCTGGCCAACGCCGACGACTTCAACCCGTCCGCAGTCCAGGCCTTCACCTACGAGGGCAACATCTACGGCCTGCCGTACGCGCTGGAGAACATCGCGCTGGTGCGCAACAACGAGCTGCTCCAGGACACCCCGGCCACCTTCGACGAGCTCATCGCCCAGAGCGAGGGTCTCGACGTCGACTTCCCGATCGTCATCCAGCAGGGCCCGGACGGCGATGCCTTCCACCTGTACCCGCTGCAGATGAGCTTCGGCGCACCGGTCTTCGAGACCGACGAGAACGGTGACTACACCACCGAGCTCGGCATGGAGGGCGAGAACGGCACCCGCTTCGCCGAGTACATCCAGCAGCTGGGCCAGGACGGCGTCCTGTCCGGCGACATCGGTGGCGACCAGGCCAAGCAGGCCTTCATGGACGGCAACACGCCGTACATGATCACCGGCCCGTGGTGGACCACCGAGTTCGTCGAGGCCGGCATGGACATCTCCGTCCTGCAGGTCCCGAGCGCCGGTGGCGAGACCGCCGCCCCGTTCGTTGGTGTCCAGGGCGTGTTCGTCTCGTCCTACTCCGACAACGCGCTGCTCGCGAACCAGTTCATCGAGTTCCTCGGTTCGAAGGAATCGCAGGACGTGCTCTACGAGATGGGTGGCCGTGCCCCGGCGTTGGCCGCTTCGGCCGACGAGATCGACGACGAACTGCTCAAGGGCTTCGACGAGGCCTCCGAAGGTGCCCAGCCGATGCCCGCCATCCCCGAGATGGACGCGGTCTGGTCGCACTGGGGTGGCACGCAGGTGGCCATCATCAACGGCACCTCGGAGGACGCTGCAGCGGCCTGGCAGACGATGAACGACAACATCAAGGCCAACTTCTGATTCTGGCCCGCAGGGTCTGAACCATCATCGACGGGCTGCGTGGCCCCTCCACGCAGCCCGTCCCATGAACAGTTCGAAGGTGAACGCAACGTGACCGAGACCAGCACCGAGGAGCGCAAGCCTCGGCTCTCACACGCCCGGGACCTGAGCCGCCCCGGCTTCTACGTCAAGCTCGTCCTCATGGCGCTCGTGAATGCGTTCGGCATCTACGGCATCATGGCCTCCTACGCCCAGGAGCAATGGGGCATCCTGATCTTCCTGGTCGCGACGCTCGTCGTCGCCGACTACATCTACTTCTCGAAGCGTGCGCTGCCGGCGAAGTACCTCTTCCCGGGGCTCATCTTCCTGCTCGTCTACCAGATCTTCGTCATGGGTATGACGGCCTACGTCGCGTTCACCAACTA
>JAAYZP010000131.1 GCA_012514785.1 Propionibacterium sp.
GGGCGATGAGCCAGACACGAACGGATGGGCGTTGGTCGCCCTGGTGGGCGATCGTCGTGGCGGTGGTCGCCCTGATCCCGCCCGGCGCGATCCTCGTGACGGGCATCCAGCAACTGCTGTTCGCCATGGGCGGCGGTTACATGTCCGACGTCGCGGCCGTCATCGCGCCGATCCTCATCGCGCTGGGGCTGATGCTGGCGGCCCCGGCGGTGCTCTACCTGATCCTGCGACGGCGGTTCCTGTTCGTCGTCGCCGTCGTCGTCGCGGCGACGATCCCGCTCATGCTGCTGCTCTGATCCCATTGTGATGTTGCCACGCGGATGCCGGGCGGCGGCGTCGCGCGCCACGGCTCTAAGAACACTCTAAGGCGGCTGACTACCCTCGAAGCGGCCCGGCAAATGCCCGAGCCACATTGGCAGTGAGGGGCATCCATGCGCCAGTTCCCGCGTTCCATCCTCGTCGTCGCAGCGTGCGCGCTCGCCCTGGCAGGCTGCGGGGGTGAGTCGCCCGCCCCGGCCCAGGAGCCCGAGCCCGCGGCGGCCGCGGCCGAGCCCGCCGACGAGGAGCCGGACGAGACCCCGGCCGACGAAGTCGCCGCCCGGGACGAGCCCGCGGGGACCACGATCCCCGACGGCGCCGTGCCCGCGAGCAGCGACTTCCCGTTCCCCGTGCCGGAGGGCTGGGCGCTGCTGGAGCCGTTCGCGGAAGGGAGCATCGGCGGGAGCGATGCGGTCACCGGCATCCTCGAGTTCCCCGGTGACGCGGAGGAGGCCGCCGCCCATTACGAGGCGTTGCTGAAGTCGGCCGGCTACGACGCCTACCCGTTCGCGCTCGGTGCGGTGGTCAACGACGCGTCCATCCTGGTCGAGGTCGAGGTGGCGGGCACGATGTACAAGGGCGGCATCGACTTCAACACGCACGCCGACGGCTTCCAGAAGGCCGTGATCAACCTCACCGTCGGCTGACCGGCTCAGCTGATCAGCTCCTCCTCGATCAGCTGCTGCCTGAGCAGGAGCGAGCGGGCCTGGCTCGTCGCGCCGAGCGCTGTCAGGGTCACGAGGAGCTGGTCGTGCGCCCGTCTGTCGTCGGGCTCGATGTCGAGGATGCGCCGGTAGAGCTCGCTCGCCACGAGGGGCTGGCCTGCGCGCACCTCGTGCCGGGCCAGTGCGTGCGCGGCGACGCAGAACGCCGTCTGGGCGCGCTGCCGCAGCGGCTCCGCCCAGTCGGCGTACGGTTCCTCGGCGAACGCGTCGCCCGCGTAGAGGCGGACTGCCCGCCGAAGCGCGTCGACGTCGTCGGCCTGCGCCTCGGCCAGGAACTCTTCGACGTCGACGCCCACCGTGGCGAGGTCCAGGTGGAGGCCCGGCCCTGTGGCGATGATGAAGGCGTCCGTCAGGAAGGCCCGCCGGGGATCCAGGGCCCTGCGGACCGTGCTGAGCGCGACGGAGAACCGGTTGGCGAGCGCGTCCGGGTCGACGTCGGGCCATAGTTCGTGCATGAACTCCTCGCGCGACGCCGACACCCCTCGTCGCGCGACCAGCAGCTTCAGCAACGCGCGGGCCTTCCGCGAGGTCCAGCGGGGACGGCTGCCGTCGGCGGCGACGACGTCGAAGGCGCCGAGCACCGAGATCCGCGGCCGCCCGCGCTCCTCCGCTGGCGCGTCCGGCCTCGCCCGCGGTGCCTCCATGCCCCGGGGCAGGCCCGCGAGCATTGCCTCGGCGCGAGCCAGAAGCTCGGGGAAGTCGAGCGCGAGAGCGGTAGCCTCCGCCTGCCGTGCGAGCGCAGCCGCCTCCGCGGGATCGCCCCCGACGGTGAGCTCCAGGTCGGCGAGCTCCAGTTGCGCCTCGGCCAGCCAGGCCTGCGCCCCGCTGCGGGCGCACACCTCGATGGCGGTGCCGAACAGCGAGCGCGCCTCGTCCGGGCGGCCGAGCCGGATCGCGAGCATGCCCAGGGTGCGCGCGATCGTGCCCCAGAACGCGAGCCCGAATCCGGCGGAGACGAGCTGGGAGGCGTACGGCAGGAGCGCGTCGCGCAGCGCTTCCGCCTGCGCGCGGGTGCCGATCTTCGCCGCGAGCTGGGCGAGGATCGTCGCGGTCACCAGGAAGTTGTGGTCGCGCGGGATGGTGGCGAAGTCGGAGCACTCGACGTAGAGCGCCCTGGCCGCGGCCTCGCGGCCCTGGAGCTGCCACAGCCAGGCCAGCGCGACCGCCCAGAGCTGCTGCTTCGGGTGGGCCTGACGTGCGGCGAGGAAGGTGGGCTCCATCTCGAGGATCCGGCCCTGCATCCAGCGGATCGTCCCGATCTGCGCGGCCCACACACTCCGGCTCGCAACGCGCTGGTTCTCGTCGGCGGAGGCGAGGATCGCGTCGGCCAGGCGTTCGGCGTCGGCACTGCGTCCGTCCAGGATGAGGCGCAGGCAGCGGAACCAGGCGACGTGGCGGGCGTGCTCGAGGTGGGGGAACCGGGTGATGCTCTCGCCGTAGGGGGACATCTCGATGTCGAGGGCGCGCAGTTTGCCGTGCTCGAGCAGGCCGGTGAGCAGCAGGAAGTGCCCGACGCTCGCGAGCTCCGGCGCGTGGCCCTCGTACGCGGTGGCCAGGATCCGCCGGGCCTCGTCGACGCGGGCCGCCACCGTTGCGGGTGCGTGGTCCGTCAAACCGTGCACGACCAGCCCGTATGCCCGGGCGGCCGGGGTACCGACCTCCTCGGCCATCCGTCGGACCTCTTCGGCCCGGGCGGCCGCGGCGCCGGGGTCGATGTCGAGGAGCGCGGCCACGATGTTGGCCGTCAGCACCACGCGTTCGTACGAGGCGCCGTCGTCGAGCGCGGCGAGCGCCTCCTCACAGCGCACCCGGTGCTCGTGCGCCTGCGCGCCGAACAGCTCGAATCGATAGTCGGCGCCGGGCGGCATGACGCCGGGCGCGAACGATGTGGGCCCCATGACCGCAGACCCTAGCCAAGGAAGGTCACGGGCAGGCCGGTATCCGCCGACGCCGGATACCCACGCTCAGCGGCCGAGCGGTTCCACGCTGGCCACGTACCCGGCGATCGGGCTCACCGTGAGCCGGACGTGCTCGCCCACCCGCAGCTCGCGTCGCGTGCGGTGGCTCCGCAGGGTCCACTGCCGATCCCCCTCGGGCGTCCGCAGCACCACCTCCGTGCGCTCCTTGCGGCGGTCGATGGCACCGTCGCCCCGGCGGTCGTAGAGCATCCGTTCCGCGAAGCGGGGCAGGAAGTCGAGGAACCGACGCCGACGCACGCTGAGCACGACCCCCGTCACCTGGCGGCGGGGCACGAGGTCCAGGAGGCCTATGACCAGTTGTGTCGCTCCCATGAGTGCCACCGCCGTTACCGCGATCCCGGCGAGGAACAGCGTGCGGCGCATATAGGCGAGCTCTGTGGCATGCCCGGCCAGTTCGTCGCCGGTCGCCAGCCGCACCCCCACGACGAAGAAGAAGATGCACAGCCCCACCTGGATCGCGCCACGCAGCAGCAGCGAGTGCGGCGCGTGCCCCGTGAACGGGCGCAGCGAGACCCCGAGGAACCGTGACCAGCCACTCACCGACCGGTCCACATTGCCTCCGATGAATCCGGCATCCATACGACCACTCCCCATCCCATGGCGGCGGGATTCCCCAGCACCCGCCGCATCGACGTGGCCAGGCTAGAAAGGAAGGTGAAAGTTCTCTTAAAATGCGGGCTGGTTCTCCTGCGACCTAGGCTGGGCCCATGCGAAATGGTGTCCTCTTCGTCGCAGTGGTGTTGGCCGTCGCCGGTTGCGCGCCGGCGGAGGAACCGGCGCCCAGCGAGACCCCCGTCGCCCCTACCCCGAGCGCGAGCGCGACGGCGACGCCGTCAGAACCTACGCCGTCGCCCACACCGAGCCCGGCCCCGAGCGCCGCGCCGTTCGACGCTGCGGCCGTGGTCGCCGACGTCGAGCACCTCGCCGGACTCGGCCCCCGCGAGGCCACAGGCGAGGCATTCGACGAGGCGGCCGGCTGGGTCGCGTCGCGCTTCTCGTCGTTGGGGTACGAGGTCGCGTCGCAGCCGTTCGAGGTGCCCGCCGGTGACTCGTGGGGAGTCGATGTGCCTGCGGGAGAGACCCGGAACGTCATCGCCGACCCTCCCAGCTTCGATCCCACCTCACCCCACATCGTCATCGGCGCGCACCTCGATTCCGTGCCGCAGTCGCCCGGCGCCGAGGACAACGCTTCGGGAGTGGCGGTGATGCTCGAGCTGGCGCGCATGGTTGCGGAGCAGCCCGGAGATCTGCCGGTGCGGTTCATCGCCTTCGGCGCCGAGGAGCCGCGGGGCGAGGGCGACGACTGGCACCACTACGGCTCGCAGCACTACGTCGCCGAGCTCGACGACGCCAGCCGGGCCGCGATCGTCGCGATGGTCGCGCTCGACCGGGTCGGGGTGCCCGGAGACGCCGTACCCGTCGGTGCGGGCGGCGCCGGCACCACGGCGGTGAGGGAGGAACTCGTCGAGGCCGCGGACGCGGCGTCGGTGCCCGTCGTCGTCGACGAGCCGAACCGCGCGAGCGACCACTGGTCCTTCGACCAGGCCGGCATCCCGGCGGCGCGGCTGGGCTCCATCCCCTTCGCGGGCTACCACTCGCCGCAGGACACCCCCGACGTCGTCAGCCGGGGCCAGATCCAGGCAGTGGGCGCGATCATGTGGGCGTGGCTGCGCTAGGAGCGTGAATGCAGGCCACTGAGAATCTCTTCGCCGTATTACTGCTGGAAGTTCAACCGCAGACGGTTGAACTTCCAGCAATGATGGGCTCCCGGCGGTCGAACTCGGTCCCGACGGTGCAGGGACCCAGACGGTGCGAATTCCATGCGATCAGCCTGCGGCATAGGGGCCGGTGCTGGTGCTGCGCATGTCCGCCAGGATCTTCGCCGCCTCCTCGGGCTCCGCGGGGCGGGGGATGTGGTCGTCGATCACGTACGGCACCGGCGCCATCGCCTTGACCTCGCCGTCCCAGAGCACGATCTCGACGAACACGCCCTCCTGCACCTCGCGGTTGAAGTCCATATCGAAGATGAAGTTGCCGAGCGAGTGCACGACGGTGGTCTCGCCGATCACTTCCCAGCCCTGCACCCAGTGCGGGTGGCCGCCGATCACGAGGTCGGCGCCCGCCTCCGCGAACCGGGCCGCGACGTCGTGCTGGATCGGCTCGGGCGCGTGCGTGTACTGGGCGCCCCAGTGCGGCACCACGATCACCGTGTCCACCTGCTCGTCGAGCGCCGCGATGTCGCCGGCGATCCGGTCGAGCGCCTCCTCGTCGAGGGGGCCGGTGCGCGGCGGCATGTTGAGGCGGTTCGTGCCGCCGCTGTCCGCCGTCGCCCCCGGCGCTTCCCCGATCGACTCGGTGCCGATGAACCCGACGCTCACACCGTCGTCCTCAACGATCCACGGGGCGCGCGCCGCGTCCAGGTCGGGCCCGCCACCGAAGTAGTCGATGCCGGCGTCGTCGAAGATCGCGAACGACTCCGCCATCGCGACGTCGCCGAAGTCGCCCATGTGGTTGTTGGCGAGGCTGACAGCGTCGAAGCCGGCGAGCCGGAGGCCCTCGAGCACGGCGGGGTCGGCGGCGAAGGAGTCGCCGCCCTGGATGGGCTGGCCGTTGTCGGAGAGCGTGGACTCGAAGTTGCCGATGGTGACGTCGGCAGCGCTGAGCCGCTCCGCGAACGGGCGGAAGGGTGCTGCCGGGTCGTCGACGATGCCCGCACCCACCCGGCGTCCCAGCATGATGTCGCCGACGATGGTCACGGTGGTGATCGTCGGCTCCACGGCCTCGTCGGCCTCCACCGTCAGCGGGTAGGCGTCAGGTTCGAGCAGCGGGTCCACAGCGTCGACCGTGGCCACACGCACGCGCTCGTCCACCGCGCCGACTGGCACGATCGCCAGCACGCCGGGGTCCTGGGTGAGTTGCTCGATCGCCGCCCCCGGATCCTCCCGCCCATCGACCACCGCGAGCGTCTCGTCGGCGACCTCCGCGACGTCGCTGGATCCGACGATGCCCTCCGCCGCGGCGCGGGTCAGGTCGGGCGGCGTGCGGCTGTGGTGCACGGCGAGCACCAGCGGCACCGTGGGTGGCGGCGTCGGCGACGGGGTGGGCGACGGCGTCCGTGCGGCGGTGGTGGTGGCCGGGACCGGGGCCGTCGGCTCCGGGCTGGGCTCGGACGGGGGTGCGCTGCAGCCGGCGACGGCCAGCGCGAGCGCGAGGACGGGGACCGAGTACCTCATGGGCCCAACATAGACGGCGCCCGGAGTCACCCCACCACCGACCGCGCAACCACTAGGGCTTTCGTCCGACCAATCCCAAAAGGTCCGACCCATTAGCCCATTTTCGTGCTTTCCAGGGCCCAAACCCACGATTTTGGTCACGATCGCGTCACAATGCGCAGTTCTACTGACGGGGAAGCAACAAGTTGTTAGCTTCCTCCCATGACGGACACCACTGCGAAGCGTTCCACCGAGCTCGGCCAACCCCTGGTCGTGCTCGAGAACGTCAACAAGCATTTCGGGGACCTCCATGTGCTCAAGGACATCAACCTGACCGTCCGCGAGGGCGAGGTCGTCGTCGTGATCGGTCCGTCCGGATCCGGGAAATCGACGCTCTGCCGCACCATCAACCGGCTCGAGACGTACGAATCCGGCGCCATCTCCATCGATGGGGTACAACTGCCGGAGGAGGGCAAGGCACTCGCGAAGCTCCGCGCCGACGTGGGCATGGTCTTCCAGAGCTTCAACCTCTTCCACCACAAGACGATCCTCGAGAACGTCACCATGGGCCCGATCAAGGTTCGCAAGATGAAGGCGAACGACGCGAAGGACAGGGCGATGGACCTGCTCAAGCGCGTCGGCGTCGACCACCAGGCCCACAAGTATCCAGCCCAACTATCCGGCGGCCAGCAGCAGCGCGTCGCCATCGCCCGATCCCTCGCCATGGACCCCACCGTGATGCTCTTCGACGAGCCCACGTCGGCCCTGGACCCCGAGATGATCAACGAAGTCCTCGACGTCATGACCAACCTCGCGCATGCGGGCATGACGATGATCGTGGTCACCCACGAGATGGGCTTCGCCCGCAAGGCTGCCGATCGCGTCGTCTTCATGTCTGACGGCGCCATCGTTGAGGAGAGCACACCCGACCAGTTCTTCACCAATCCGCAGTCGTCCCGTGCCAAGGATTTCCTCGGCAAGATCCTCACACAATGAGGAACACCTCTTCATACCTGACATTTCAAAGGAGAAAGATCCCATGCGTATGAGCACCTTCCGAATCGCGGCCGTGGCAGCGGCCGTGGCACTCACCCTGACCGCCTGTGGCGGCGACGACGGCAACGGTAACGGCGACGCCGGCAACGGCGGTAACGGTGGCGGCGAAGTCATCAAGATCGGCTCGAAGTTCGACCAGCCCGGCCTCGGCCTCCAGGAGGGCGGCGAGATGTCGGGCTACGACGTCGACGTCGCGATCGCCGTCGCCGAGAAGCTCGGCTACTCCGAGGACCAGATCGAATGGCACGAGTCCCCCACCCCGCAGCGCGAGACCATGCTCGAGGCGGGCACGGTGGACATGATCGTCGCCACCTACTCGATCACCGACTCCCGCAAGGAGCGCGTCGACTTCGCCGGCCCGTACCTCGTCGCAGGCCAGGACCTGCTGGTGCGCACCGACGACGACAGCATCAACGGGCCCGCCGA
>JAAYZP010000132.1 GCA_012514785.1 Propionibacterium sp.
CCCCGGCGGACTTCGCCCAGGCGATGCGCGACCAGCTCGGCCGGCGGCCGCCGAACGCGACGGAGCTGGCCCAGGGCTTCACCTCGACCGCCAAGCTCAATGTGATCGAGCTGTGGCCCGAGCTGTTCGTCGGAGTCAGCGACGTCGCCGCGCAGGCGATCCAGAATGCTTGCGTGGCGAGCTGGCACGAGGGGTGGGAGCCCAACCGCGCCGACGTCGCGGACCTAGTAGCCGACGCCCGCGGCGAGATAGACCTCGACGAGCTGCTGCGCCGCGCTCGCGAACGAGCAGCGCGCTAGGTAGCCCCCGATGGATTGGGACGACTACTTTTACCCCGGCACGAGCACGCTACGGAACAAGTGGGGCGAGCGGGACCAGAACCTGTTGCACACGATGGAGTACCAGGTGACCAAAAGGCGCCAGCGCGAGTTGGAGGACGGGACGGCGACCGTGCCGCGGGACTTCGGCCCCGATCACATCAAGGGCATTCACGGCCACTTGTTCCAGGACGTCTACCAGTGGGCCGGACAGTATCGCGACGTCGGCATGGTGAAGGTAAGCGCGCAGGGAGGGATCGGGTTCACCTCACCGGGACAGATCGACTTCTGGATGCTCAGCGTTCAAGACTTCGTGAGGAACACCAACTGGCAGAGCATGAACGCGGGCGAGTTCGTCGAGGCTGCCTCGCTGACGTTCGCTCACGTCAACCAGGCTCACCCATTCAGGGAGGGCAACGGCCGCACGTCGAAGATCTACATGCAGCACGTGGCCGAGCTGAGCCCGTTCCGACTCGACTTCAGCCACATCGACCCCACGATGTGGAACCTCAGCTCGGAGCTGAGCCGGCCGTCACCGATGCGCCCAACCATCGACGCCACGTACCTGTATCCAGCCTTCGCAGCAGCGACCAGGCCCGCCACCCAGGCGCCGCCGGCGGCGGCCCCTCAGCAGGGAATTGGGCCGCGATCGGCAAGCTATCCGCGCGCCGCGACCGCGGCCCCTCAGCAGCCACCGCAGCTCAGCAAGCCGGCCGCCGGCTACACGCCCAAGCAGCAGCCCTACCGCGGCCCGGGACGCACGCGATGAGTGTTGTTGGCTACGCCCGGGTGAGTACCCGCGGCCAGCACCCCGACGCCCAGGAGGCGGAGCTGCGCGCCGCCGGCGCTGGCCGCGTGTTCGTCGACCGCGGCGAGTCGAGCACCACCGCCAACAGGCCACAGTGGATCGCCTGCCTCGACTACCTCAGAGACGGCGACACCCTCGTGATCCGCGCACTCGACAGGATCGCAGGAACCGAGCTGATGGCCATTGAGCTGATCCGCGATCTAGGACGGCGCGGAGTGCGATTGAAGAGCCTCACGGAGCCTTTTCTCGACGTCGACACCTCGACACCGATGGGGGAGGCCATCGTCGGATTGATGGCGGTGCTGGCCCAGCTGCGAGTGTCGACGATCCGGGAGAACACCCGCCGCGGCCTGGCGCACGCGCGGGCCCAGGGACGCGTCGGAGGGCGGCCAAGTGTCATGACCGACGAGCGGAGCGCGCAGGCCCACAAGATGCGCCAGGAGGGCGCCACGGTGGCCCAGATCGCGCGCGTGCTTGGAGTGGGAAAGTCGACCGTCTCGCGAGCGCTTGGAAGGGCAGAGCCGCGCCTTCCCAGGGAATCCCCTTCCTCCCGATAATTGCCGCCCCTGACGCCACCGCCGGCTGTCAAGGGTGCGGCGAAGCCGCATCACGAAGTGACGCGAAGCGCCCTTTACTGTCGGCGGTGGCGTCAGATCATCAGCGCATCGGGGGGAAGGGGACCACGCACCCAAGGTCACCGACCAGGAGCAGCCGCCGGCGCAGCTTCCGGCGTCTCGCTGGCCGGCTTGGCCGGCGCCTTGCGTCGACGAGTGCGAGCACGAGTCTTGGCCGGTTCGGAGAACCCAATCTTGCGCAGCTCGACGGCCGACCAGCCGGCCGTCGTCGCCGCTACGAACGCGCGGGTGTCGTCGGCCTCAGCGGCAGCGATGGACTCGCTGATCTGTTGCTCTAGCTCTGCGCGCCGGCGGTCGCCATCGGCGCGAATGTCGTCGAGTTGCTGGCGAGCTTCGGCCAGTCGCCGGATCGAATCAATACGGTCTTGCTGCGCCCGCTCGGCGCGCTGCACAGCCTCTTGTGGAGTGGGTGATTTCGTCATGATCCCAGGCTACCCAATGGTGCCGTTCAGCGGGGCAGCTTGGCGGTGCCGGCCGAGGCAGGCGAACGGTTCCACCGCCGGATGCCGAGGGCACCGGGAAACTCAGCCATACGGAGCAAGCTATGCACTTAGGTGCCCTAAGTGAGCCGACCCGTCGACGACGGCCCGGTGCTGGTGCACACTAGAGGTGTGACACGGCCCGCCAGGAGACGGGGCGCTGCGCTGGGCAAGAGAAGGTGGTGAGGTGGATGGCTGAGCAGGCAGGAGGGCGACTGTTTGGGCGACGTCGACGCGCCAACGTCGAGGGCGGCCGCCAGCATCGCCACCAGGTCAAGGTGTCGCCGGAGGAAGAAGGGCTGCTGCTGCGCCTGGCGGCCGAGCAGCACGTCACGATCCCGCGGCTACTGGTGGAGTCGACCCTCGCTGTAAGCAAGGGAGAAACGGCCACCGAGCGGCGCCAGGCGCTCGCGGAACTTTTCGCGATTCACCGGATGCTCGCGGCGGTATCGAACAACCTCAACCAGATCGCTCGGAAGATCAACGCGGGCGGGAAACCCACGGGTGAGCTGGCCGCCACTCTTGCCGCGGTACGACGTTCTGCTGAACGGATCGACG